>CAZSJY010000045.1:0-15805 GCA_964607375.1 uncultured bacterium | reverse complement strand
TTTTGTCTGAATCACTGATTATTTATGATTACGCTAATTTCACTGATGTTTTTATCTGCGTTTTTCTGTGTAATCTGTTTCATCTGTGATTCTAACATTTTTTGTTTGGATAAAATAATTTCATAAGCTTAGTAGAATTTACATTGTTAATATTACCTAATACAATAGATTTCTCTTTATACTATGACACTTGGATAGACCTTGTTTACACTATTGACTTTCTGACTCATTCAAACACCCCCACCCAACAAAATGGTGGGTAAACCCGCCCAACAAAATGGTGGGTAAACCCGCCCAACAAAATGGCGGGTAAACCTTCCGCAATGTTTAATCTCTTTTGTATGAATTAGGATTTGTCAGATTTTAGGATGAAAGGATTACCGTGTAAATCCTAAAATCCCTAAATCCTACAAATCTGCCCATAAAACGCTTGCGTTTGATGGTCCCAATTCTAACAATGTTTTAAATCTCTAATCACCCTTTTCTGCAAGAGGGGATAAACACCCCTTCAGTTCCCACGATTTAAATCGTGGGTTGTTTTAGATAACTTTTTCTATCAATGTTAAAATTGGATTCCAGTAAATTCCCAGTACAAGAACAGGGATTGACAGAACGAGGATACACCCCAAAATTACAGGATGTGGCGTTACTTTTGATGTTTCGTCAGTTCCGACGAGATACATGCTTTTCGCAATTCGAAAGTAGTAGAACAAAGAAACCACACTATTCAAAATTGCGATAATCAACAACCACCAGAACTGGTCGTTTTCAATAAGAGCAGAAAATACATAAACTTTTCCAATAAATCCAGCTGTTGGAGGTAATCCAGTAAGTGACATTAACAATATAATCATAACTCCAGCAATTATTGGAGAACGAAATCCTAAACCCTTCCATTCTTCTATTGTTTTTGCATTGAGTTTATTTTCTACAAAAATCGTTATAAAGAACGCTCCTAAATTCATCATCAAATAGATGGTTAAGTAAAACATCACAGCTTTTATAGCAGAATCAGACAATACCGTTACAGCCATCAACATATAACCTGCGTGAGCGATACTGGAATAAGCTAACATCCTTTTCACATTGTTTTGGTAAACTGCCACAAAATTACCAAGTGTCATTGTGGATGCTGATAAAATTGCAATCAAAGTTGGCCATTCTAAACCCAAAATTGGAGTTAAATCTTGGTTAGAGAATACCTCACTGAAAAATCGAATAAGTATCGCAAATCCAGCCGCTTTTGGTGCAACAGACAAATACGCTGTAATCGGAGTTGGTGCACCTTCGTAAACATCTGGTGTCCAAAAATGAAATGGAACCATTGATAATTTGTATCCAATACCTGCAAGCATCATCAAAATTGCCATATAAATCGTTATCGGACTTCCAGATGTAACCAACGCAGTATGAACTCCCTCAAAACTTGTAGTTCCTGAAATCCCATAAAGCCAACTCAAACCATAAAGCATTAACCCAGAAGAAAACGCTCCGAAAATCACATATTTGAGAGATGCTTCATTTGATTCACGATTACCTTTTAAAATTCCAGCTAAAATGTAAGATGCTATACTAACTGTTTCAATTGAAAGATATACCATAATCAAATTGGTAGCAGATGACATCAAAAATAGTCCAAACAACACAATGAGTAATAGCGTATTGTATTCAGCGGTATGTGCACCTTCAAGTTCTTTTGTGTAGTGTGAAACCAATAATACAGCAAGAGTTGATATTAAAAACAACCATTTGAAATAATGAGAAAATGTATCGATTGCTATCATTCCCATAAACAGAGATTTATCTTCACCGAAACTTATATTCAAGAATAACCCAGTGGCTACAATTCCGATTATTGCAATATAATAATTCCATTTTTTAAGAGGTGGAATTAAATCAAAAAGAATTGCCAATAGTACAGAGCCCACAAGGATTAACTCAGGAAGATAATAATTGATACTTGTTAAATTTGATAACACGCTAATTCATCCTCACTAAAATGCACTTTTGATTGTATTGATGAGAGTTTCCATTGTTGGAGCAATTAAATCGAGTAACGGTGCAGGATATACTCCAAGCCATAAAACCAAAATCGCCAATGGTATAACTGTAAACAATTCTCGTTTGCTCATATCGGTTAATTCGGAATATTTCTCATTTAACTTTCCAAAGAAAATATGTTGATAAGCTCTCAAAAAATAAATCGCATTCAGTAAAATTCCAAGAGTTCCGATAATTGTCAAAGTCCTGATAGCACTACTCTCACCCAAAAATGTTTCGTTTACACTAAATCCACCGAGGAAACATAATGCTTCACTTATAAAACCTGATAATGCTGGAAGTCCAAGCCCTGCAAAAAATGCCATAGCTACAAATCCAGCATACACAGGAACTTTTGCTCCAAGTCCACCAAATCCGAGTTTACCTGCTAATTCTTTATCGTGATAATTTTTTGGGAAGAAAATGTATCTGTGGTGAACTTTATCATAAATTACCCCAACTAACAAAAAGAGCATTGCTGTAATCGTTCCGTGATTGAACATTTGCATCAAAGCACCGTTCATTCCAGCTTGTGCACCAGCAGGATTCATCCCAATCACCGCCGCCATACCAAGCAACACATACCCCATATGACTTACTGACGAATACGCCACCATCTTTTTCAAATCAATTTGTGCTATGGCGTTTGCAGCACCCCAGATGATATTAATCACTCCAAGGATTGCTAAAAATGTTGCAAATGCTACTACTTGGTCAGGGAATAGTGGATAATTGATTCTAAGTAAACCGTAAGTTCCCATTTTCAATAATACACCAGCAAGAATTACTGAGATTGCAGTAGGAGCTTCTACATGAGCAAGAGGTAACCAAGTGTGAAATGGGAAAATCGGAACTTTGATTGCAAACCCTATGAATAGGCAAATCCAAATTAATAATTTTAGACTTATCCCCCAAATTGTAGCATCAATAGTAGAAGCAGATTGAATCATCGTAATCAGATTAAAAGTATGTGGTTCGGTATTAAAATAAAGTGCCAACATTGCAAGTAACATAAACAATGAACCGAACAATGTGTATAAGAAGAACTTAATCGCCGCGTATTGCCGTTGTGGTCCACCCCATATCCCAATTAAAAAATACATTGGTAGCAACATTACTTCCCAAAAGATGTAGAATAAGAAGAAATCTAACGATACGAAAACTCCCATCATTCCAGCATCTAACAATAAAAATAAAGCAAAATACCCCAATACTGATTTATCAATTTTCCAGCTGGATATAACCCCAATAAATGATAATAATGCAGTAAGTAATACCATTGGCATTGATAATCCATCAACACCCATAAAGTATTCGATATTAAACGCTGAAATCCAAGAAGTTTGCTCTATAAATTGAATTCCGCCATTAGGATCAAAAGCACCATAAAGCCAAATTGCCAAAGCAAGTTGAATACCAGTAATAATTGCTGCAATCCATTTGAATATATCGGCTTTTTCTTTATCAACAAATTTGGCTACACCCAACATTAACACAGCACCGAAAACCGGAGTAAAAACCAATAACGAAAGTATGTGAGAACTCATAAATCTTCCACCCTAAAATGATTGAATAATTACAAAAATGATGATAATTCCTACAATTCCACCCATCAGGTAATTTTGAATCACACCTGTTTGAGCCAAACGGAATTTTCGCCCGAAGAATTTGGTTAATTTCCCAAATCCATCTACTACTTTTTGGTCTAACCAATTATAATCTGAATACCCAGACCAATCTGATAATTTAAGTGTTACCCATCCCCAACCATCAATAAATTTCTGGTCAAATAAATCCCAGTCAATGTGTGAAATCATTTTGGTTAGCCATAGGAATGGACGATAAATTAAGGCGTTGTATATTTCATCAATATAGAATTTGTTGAGTGATAGCCTGTATAATCCGACCTTATCTAAAATTGATGTCAATTTTTCAACATTCACTTTTCTGAAATAATAAAATAAGAATGACAACACTATTCCCAGAGATGCAACAATTAATGAAATAGTCATCGCAGTTCCGTGAGCGTGATGGATTTCTCTTTTAACTTGATGAGTGTCCAATCCTGCGACATTTTCCACCATCGGAATATGATGAGTAAACCATCCCTCAGAGTGTATTGGATTTATATGTGGTAATGTAAAAATAAACGCAAAACTCAATACCGACAAAATAATCAAAGGCATTGTCATAGCTGGCGGAGATTCATGTAAATACTCTTGAATTTCAGGTTTCTTTGGTTCATTGTGGAATGTTAAGAAAATCAGCCTAAACATGTAAAAAGCGGTAATTACAGCAGCACCAAATCCTGCGATTGGTAAGAAAATCGTCCATCCGTGATGAGCGTGATAATATGCCAATGTCCCTGCTAAAATTGCATCTTTAGAGAGAAATCCCGAGAATAACGGAACACCTGAAATTGCCAATGTTGCCACCAACATTGTTATATATGTAATCGGCAATTTGGATTTCAACCCGCCCATATTTCTCATATCTTGCGCGTCGGTGTTATGGTCTTTGATTTTATGCAATCCGTGGTGCATTGCGTGTATAACTGAACCGCTTGCTAAAAACAAACATCCCTTAAACATTGCGTGTGTAACTAAGTGGAAAAATCCAGCCTGATACGCACCAACACCAAGAGCCATAATCATATATCCTAACTGACTTACAGTTGAATAGGCTAGCACTCGCTTTATATCGGTTTGAGTAATTGCAATGATTGCTGCAAAAATGGCTGTAATACCACCAACTACTGCAATAATCTCAAGTGCAGATGGTGGTAATATTGGGAAAATTCTAACAGTCATATACACGCCGGCGGCAACCATAGTGGCTGCGTGAATCAATGCACTAACAGGTGTTGGACCTTCCATCGCATCAGGTAACCAAATGTGTAATGGGAATTGTGCAGATTTCCCAACTGCACCCATAAATACTAACACTCCTGCAATACTGAGTAATGTCATATTTCCATCAAATCCGCCGAAATATACACCCTCTGCTAATCCACGAATACTAAATGTCCCAAGTTGGAAAAACAGAATCATAATTCCGATGAACATTCCGATATCACCCACACGATTGGTGAGAAACGCCTTTTTGTTCGCATTGGCTGCTGAATCTTTCTCAAACCAATGACCAATTAGTAAGTAAGAACTGAGTCCTACTAATTCCCAAAATACATACATCATAAGAAGGCTATCGGCCAAAACAATACCATTCATCGAAAAGGTAAAAAGTCCGAGATAACCAAAATACCGAGTATAGCGAATATCATCACGCAAATATTCAGTTGAATAAAGATGTACTAAAAACGAAATAATCGCAACAACAAGCATCATAATCGCCGCTACATTGTCAATGTAGAATCCAAGATTTACGGTAAAATCACCAGTTGAGAACCACTCACCTGATTTTTCTAATATCGGTCCGTGGACTCCAAAGAATATATTGGCAACAAAACTGATTGCAATCCCGAGTGTAATTCCAATAGCGATTAGTGAAAACCAATGAGCTTTGCGACCAATTCTTTTACCAAAGAATATCTGAAAAAAGAATGATGCGAGAGGTAGAAATAAAACGAGTAATGCTAAAGTTAATGTATTCACTATTACTAACCCTTCAAAGTATCCGCGTTATCTACATTGACGGTATCGAGGTTTTTGAACAGATTGATAATAATCGCCAATGCAACCACAGCCTCTGCTGCTGCGAGAACCATCACAAAAATGCTGAAAATATGACCGTCTAATTTTTCCATTCCACCAAATCGATTGAATGCAACGAAATTCAAATTTGCAGCATTCAAAATCAATTCGATTCCCATCAAAATCGCCACACCATTTCTGCGAGTCATCACACCATACAACCCAAGCGTAAACAAAACTGCACTAATAATTAAATATGAATTCAGACTGTCCATTATTTCTTCCTAGATAACATTGCTGCACCGATTAAAGCGCCTAATAGTAAGACTGATACAACTTCAAATGGAAGTAAGTATTCATTGAGAATCATATTTCCAATAGTGTTCACCGTGGATTCAGTAGATTGAATTTCACCTAATTTCCAATTTGTTTTGAGTATGACAGTCAGCATCATTCCAAAAACAAGTACTCCAAGAATTGCACCGAGAAATTTCCCTTTACTACTTTGCGAAATTGTTGCAGTATCAATTTTAGATGTAAGCATTACACCAAATATTATCAGAACTAAAACTCCGCCAACATAAATCAATACTTGAGTTGCAGCAATAAAATCTGCATATAAGAAAATATACAATCCGGCAATTCCAAATAAAGTTACAAACAACCAAACTGCAGAGTATATCAAATTTTTGGAAGTTACTACCCAAAAAGCAGATCCAATGGTTATTGCAGCGATTGCGTAAAATAAAATCTCGCTCATTTGGTCTCCTTGTTTTCTGGGTTTTGGGTTCTGGGTTCTTGGTTCTGAGCCTTTGGTTTGGGTTCGGGGAGTGGTAATCCTTTTTTCTTAGCCAAATATTTTTCTCCACCTGCTTTTAAAATCTCTTCTTCTGTTCGTTCAGCAAATTGAAAAATCAATTCTTCCTTAGTTCGCTTACTAAATTCATAATCAACTTCCTGACGATGAGAATTTGGACCACCAACCATATAAATGCAATCTTCCGGGCAAGGATATGTGCAGAGATTACAGAACATACATTCCGTCAAATCAATTGAAAATCTCGCAACATACATTTTTTTCTGTGTTCCATTAGATGTTACTCCAGCATCAAAATCAGTATCTTTCGGAACTTTGAAAGTCTCAATTTTTATGCAATCTACAGGACACGCTCTTTGGCAAGACAAACATCCAATGCAATCATCGATTTCCACATTCAAACGAGATCGGATAGCGTTGTAATCTTCCAATTCAAATCCAATTTTTCGTTCAGGTACAGGCCATTTTTCGTGAGGATACTGAAGCGTACAAACCAATTCCTTTCGATTTCGGTAATGGTGCATCGTTAGTTTCAATCCCCCAATAAAAGTTTTTAGTCCTTCAAAAATATCTTGAAAATAAGTGTTCATATTAGAAAATCAACTCCCAAATGCTCACAAGAATTACATTCGCCAACGCAAACGGTATAAAATACTTCCAGCAGACATTCATCAATTGGTCAACTCGGAGACGAGGGAATGTCCACCTGAACCACATCATAACGAATATGAGAATCATCGCTTTAACGACAATCCAAAACAATCCCCAAATTGGTCCATCAAGAAGCATCCAGCTTTCCGGGAATAAACCAAAATCAAACATCTGAAATGGGGATAACCAACCCCCCAAGAACACAACAGATGCTACGACGCTGACTATCAGCATATTTGCATATTCACTTAAGAAAAATACTGCCCACCTGAAACCTGAATATTCAGTCATCCAACCCGCAACCAGTTCAGATTCAGCTTCTGGGATATCAAATGGTGTTCGATTGGTTTCAGCTATTGCTGAAATGAAATATATGAAAAATGCAATAAATGCAAATGGACTGTGGAAAATGAACCATCTATGATCTGCTTGCCACATAACTATATCATTCATATTCAGACTACCAACGGCAATTACCACTAAAATTAGTGATAGTGCAATCGGAATTTCATAACTGATAATTTGTGCAGCAGAACGCATACCACCATACAGCGACCATTTATTGTTAGACGACCAACCAGCAAGAATAACACCAATCACTCCTATAGAACTCGCTGCCATAATATAGAACAGCCCAATATTGAAATCGGAAATGACAATTCCTTCAGAAAATGGAACGCCTATAAATGTAATGAACGCACCACCAAAAATGATAAACGGAGCCAACATCATCAATTTTCTGTCAGCAAGATTTGGAATAATATCCTCTTTGGTTAACAATTTTAATGCATCTGCAATTGTCTGTCCTATACCACCCCAAAACTTTTTACCACCCTTAAATCCAAATAAACCGACCTCCATCGGTCCGATTCTATCTTGCATAAATGCTGAAACTTTTCTCTCAAAATAGACTGCAACAAGTGCAGTTACTGCCATTATCCCGAATACTGCTAAACCTGAAATTATAACAATAGTGACGAATAATGTGAAATATCCGCCGGGAATATCCGCTGATGAAAATGCATTGATAAATTGATTTACCACAGAATTCATCGGTCAATTTCTCCCAATACAATATCCAAACTACCTAAAATAGCAATGACATCCGCCATCATCCAGCCCTCTCCTATTTCGCTGATAACAGATAAATTGCAAAACGCAGGAGAACGCATTTTTACTCTGAATGGTTTTGGTTTACCGTTACTCATAATGTAATAACCAACTTCACCACGAGCAGATTCAAAACGGGAATAGACCTCACCAGTAGCTGGTCTAATTTTTTTGGGGATTCCAGCTTTCACATCACCATCAGGGATTTTCGCTAATGCTTGTCGCAATATTTTGATACTTTCCCACATTTCGATAACTTTTACATAGTATCTGTCCCAACAATCACCAACAGTTCCCATTCTACCATCACCAATAGCAACATCAAAATCGAATTGGTCATATACTGAGTATGTGTCATTTTTGCGTAAATCCCAATTTACACCAGACCCTCGCAATTGAGGACCGGTTAATCCGAAATTAACAGCAACTTCTGGCGGAATCACACCAACATCAGCAGTTCGTTCGATGAAAATTTTATTTTCTGTGAGAAGTCCATTATATTCATCAATTTGTGGTTCAAAATAATCTACAAATTCTTGAGCCCGTTTGATAAAATCTTTTGGTAAATCGTGAGATACTCCACCAACCCAAATGTAATTGTATAGAAGTCGAGCCCCACAAAGACTTTCGAATAAATCCAAAATTCGTTCTCTATCACGGAACATCCAAGTAAACGGAGTAATAGCTCCTAAGTCAAGCCCAAATGTTCCCAACGCCAATAAATGACTAGCAATTCTCTGTAACTCACCAACAATTACGCGGATATATTCAACTCTCTCGGGAATTTCGATATCCATCAATTTTTCAACGCCAAGTACAAAAGCGTGATTCATGTGCATTCCAGCTATGTAATCACACCTATCAGTAAAAGGAATAATTTGCTCGTAAGTTAGATTTTCGCAGTGTTTTTCGAAGCAACGATGAAGATATCCGATTACCGGCTCAATTTTACTGATTATTTCTCCATCAGTTTGGATTTTCAACCGCAGTACACCGTGTGTGCTTGGGTGTTGCGGACCCATATTGATGGTCATCTCTTCTGTCTTTACTGCTCCGAATTCTTTTATAGCTTCGCTCATTATTCCCAATAAGTTTTGTCTTTTGGAATAGTTAAATCGTGATAACTTTCCGGTGTTTCATAATCTTTTCGCAACGGATGACCAACCCAATCCTCTGGCAATAGCATTCGTTTTAAGTTTGGATGACCTTCAAATTTGATACCATACATATCCCAAGCTTCTCGCTCATGCCAATTGGCTGTTTCCCAGATTTCTGATATTGATGGAATTACTGGATTTTCAGTTGGAACCTCAATTCTGACTTCCAATTTGTGCATTTTACTCATTGAATGAAAATTGTATGCAACTCCAAGATTTTCCCCATCACCTTTATCGTATCCTGATAAACACATCAAAGAATCGAATGTTAAATCTGGGTCATCTTTTAATATTTGAGCAATTTCCAACCATTTATCCGCCTGAACTAAAATTGCATCTCTTTCTTCGATTGGCGCAGAACCACCGGCACATCGGATTTCTAACAATTTCACAATTTCCTTAAACTTCATTTCTTATCCGATTTCTTTCTTAGTGGAGTTTCTTCTTTAATCTTCTTCTGAAGTTCCAAAAGTCCTTGGAGTAATGATTCTGGTCTTGGTGGACAGCCTGGTATGTAAATATCAACTGGAATAATTTGGTCAACGCCTTTTAATACATGATAACCATGTTGCCAATATGGGCCACCACTATTTGCACAACTCCCCATTGAAATTACATATTTCGGGTCAGCCATTTGCTCATACAATCTTTTGACTCGTTCCGCCATTTTGATTGAAACAGTTCCTGCAACCAACATCACATCTGCTTGCCTTGGAGTTGCTCTTGGCATTGCACCAAATCGCTCTAAATCGTGGCGAGGACCAGCAGCAGACATCATTTCAATTGCACAACATGCAAGCCCAAACTGAAAATACCATTGTGAGCCGGTTCTTGCCCAATTGATAAGATTGTCAAGTTTCTCAACTACAATGTTATCTTGGTCGAATTTATTGAGTAAGGTGTAATCCATTAATCTTCCTTTACTACTTTCAAGTTGGAGTATCTACCTCGTCCATATTTAACGGACATTTTCACCCAATTTAAATCTTCTTTTACCCATACATATGCAAATGCGACAAGTAGTATTGCGATGAAAATCATCATTTCCACAAAGGCAAGCATTCCAAGTTGATTAAATACAACAGCCCAAGGGAATAAAAATACGACTTCAACATCGAATATGATAAAAATGAGAGCAATAATGTAGAAACGAATATTGAATTTAATCCAAGCGTTACCTTCGGGAACTTCACCGCATTCATAAGTATCAAGTTTTTGCCCACACTTATTAAACTTAGGTGACAGTATACTCTGAAGAATAAATGGCACTCCGAGAAGAGCAATCAATAAAACTATAAAAACAACAATCGGTGCAAAGTTCTGATACACAAATATTCCGTAAATTTTCAGCGACAAATTTATTGACATCCAGTTTCCTAATGCAAGCCATATTCAAAAAATAATATGTTGCGAGTTTAATATCTTGTTTGAGACAATTTGTTAGCTGTTAGAAGTTTATAGTATGTTGAAAGTATCGCTGTGCGAATCTAAAATATTAGGTTATCCATAAACTGTTTCAGCTCTTACAATAAATCTTTTTGGAGCATCACCAATAAAGTCAAATGGGTAACAGGTTATCAAAGTAAGACAATTTGATTCAGTTGGTTCTAACCAAATCGTATCGTCTTCATCTGTAACAATGATTTCTTTAACATAATAAATATGCGAGCCTAATTTTCCTTCAATTGATATAAAATCTCCATAACGGATATTTTCCAATTTACGAAAAAAACTATCACGATGACCTGATATTACGACATTTCCCGAATCACCTGGTAGAGAAGTATTGTGAAGATGGGCAGGTCCAAATGCTAGCGATTCATTATGAGTTCCCTCTAAAATAATTTGAGACAACTTCAATGAAGGGATAATTAGTTTTCCTACTGGATATGTATCCGCCCAACTCCACGCCTTAACAGGTTTCTGACTTTCTTTTGAATTGTCCCAAGCCTTTTCCAATAAATTTTGTGCTAGAATACCCTTTGCATAATAGTATCCCGATTTAGAAATTAATACAAATCCTAAAAGTAGTAATATAATTGGAATATGGTTCAGTTTCATTTGCGTAATCTTACAAGTGATAATTTTGTAACTGCTGAAATAAGAAGCAATAATGTTCCTATTAAGAACCATAATGGTTCATTTGTTGCGGTTTTTGGCATTGGAATTGCTTTCATAGATTGTGTTGTTTTACTGAATACTTTTTCAAAATCCCAACCCTCTGGGAGATTTGTAGGGATTGCAACTTTTAACGGACTTTCATCAGGGTTGACCATTTTATGTTCAACGGCCACAAAAGATGTAAACTTTGACATAATTTTATGTTCAATTGCGAGATCAATTATTTTCTGTTTTGAATCAGAAGCTCCAAGACGAAGATCACCCATTAATCCATTAATTTTTTGTCGTGCCCAAAGAGTTGGTATGGCTGGATTATGTTGTGCTTGGGATAAATCCACAGATAATTTAGTTTTAAAATATCCATCTGAAGTTTTACCAATAAGTGTTGCATCCTTTAAAGTATGTTTGTTAGTTTTACCAAACACAATAAACGGTTCACCAATATACAAATCCGGTATTGGTTTTGGATGAAGTTCTGCAGGATGATCCAAATACAAATCTAAGTCAGTTAAGACAGGATATTCTAATTTCATAAACAAATTATTCATCTTTTTTTCAACCTCAGAAACACTACTAATGTAAGTGAATCTACCTCGTCCTAATTTTGAAGCTTTTTCAAGGAGATAACTATTAGGGGCAGACCCAATTCCAATTGAGAAAATTCGGCTGTTACCCAAATGTCTATCAATGGCATTGAAAACTTCAGTTTCATTCCCAAGGCAACCGTCAGTAAGAAAGATTATCATTTTTAAAGTTTCAGATTGTTTTTTCATTCTCATTGCTTCAGTAAGGGCTGGATATGCTTCTGTCCCTCCGCCTGCTTTTAAACCTCTGATAAATTTAGTTCCTTGAAGAATATTCTTGTCATTTGCAGGAATAGATGAAGATGAAAACAAAGAAAAATTAGTTTGAAAAGCTATAATATTGAAATAATCTTCAGGGTTTAGTTTTGTTAATGCTAATTCTAAACTATTTCTAGTTTGCTCTATAGATATTCCAGACATAGATCCAGAAACATCGACCACAAAAATAATTTCCTTGGGAATAGGTTTAGTTTTATTAACTTCTACTGGGGGAATTGTCATTAGCATAAAATAATCATCACCATCTTTTGTAGAAGTAAATAGTGCTGCCTGTGGATGATCACCCGATTTGATTGTATAATCGAGAACGAAATCCTTATTCGGGATAACTGAATCCTCACTTAAAGTAATTTTGTATTTTCCAGTATTTAATTTATTTTTGGAAATTTTATGAGAAACACAATTAATATTTTCTATTGGTAAACCTGCGTTCAAATTAACAGAAAGCGAAATTACATTGCCTGAACGCATTCCTGGAGGAATAACAGGTGGTGTAATTTGGGATGCATCCGGGACAATATCTGTATCTAAAGCCCATCCATTTCCTGAATATCCAATCACTTTATTACCAGGAATATATCGAGGTCCGACAACCATTGGAAATCTAAGTGAAAACTTACCATCTTCATAATGTAGAGTTTCAACGTAACTGAGCCTAACAATTATTGTATCACCTGGCATTATATTAGCAACTGAATTTGTGAATATATTAGGACGAGATTGCTCAGTTAAACTTGCTCTCTTTCCTTCTTTCTTTGCTTTTTCATATATTTCTTTTGCTTCTACTTTCTCTTTAATAATTCCCTGAATAAAACGATCATTTACTATCATTTTCATATCGTTTACAGCACCACCTATTGGCAATGGAAATACATAAATCGCTTCTAAAGGTACTGTGCTTGGATTAGTAAATACTTGATCAACGATTGTTGTAGATACCATTCCATCAACTGAAATACTAACATTCGTTTTAAGCTCCGGTAACACTTCATACATATTGGACTCTTCTATTTTCCTTACTAGAGTTCCGGTTCTAATTTCATTCATTTTGATTAGTGCATTATTGTTATACAATGTTATTGATTGCCTAAGTGAATCCATAGAGCTGTTGAATTCTGATTGGTTTTCAGCGAAGAGTAGTCCGAGGAACAAGTAGAGCAACAAACAGATATTATAGTATATTTGGTTTTTCATTTTGAGATCCTTTCATAAGTTCGAATGTATGACGGAAATCAAATGAATCTTCTTGCAGAATAATTTTGAAAAGAAAATAATAAGAAATTAACAAGTGGTTGAAAACACTTGTTTTCAAATTATTGACTGTTATCTATCTTTATCACTTCCCGATATATTTTAGAGTAATTTCTTTTTGAGGACAATATGAATTAAATTTGAAACTTGCATCTTCAAAACTCGGAGGTCCCATAAATCCTTTAGCATTATTGGATATAGCAATCCCTTCTTTAGGAATTCCTATGAAGTTCTTTTTCTTTTGTCGTTTGAATCCTCATCATGGAAAGCCCAAATCGCATATGTTCCGAATGGGATATCTTTAAATTCTGCCGTTAGCGAGTCGATTTTAGTAGTAACCTCAATAAATTTGTAGGCTTTAGATTCTTTTTTACAAAAACCGTCAGGTTGATTGAATAGTAATATGACAATATCTCCTCCGTAATCTCTGATATTATCAACTCTTACAGACAAAATATTTGAAAAATCGTCGCCTGAAAATGTCAAGGTACTTAATAGTAATGCTAGCACGATATATTTCAAAATGCTCATAAATTAATTCTTGATTATCTTCTATTTGATCGCTGAAGCGGTCGGCGATAATATTCAAATGCAGTTTTTGCGTTGTACCATTCCGGGAAGACTTTTACAATTTCTGTATCCTGTGAAAATCTAGATGCAATTCCCTGTTGAACATGCCCAGTTACAAATTCATATCCTCTTTTTTTTGCCCAATTGATATAAATTCGTTTGAGAGTTTTTGCATATCCACCTTTATGACGATACTTTTCAGAAACAACAAATGCATAAGTATAAAGAGTATTCTCTTTTCCCATATTTACATCAAAATGAGACCAAGATTCATTTTTAAAATGTTCGAGTGGAACACCAATAATATAACCAATTATTTGGCCTTTAAGACGAGCAATGAACGGAAGAGTATTCTCATTGAAGTACTTTTTGATGTTGGCTTTTGTTAAACGGGCTTGTTTACCAAATTTCTTTGCAAGTTCTTCTGATACATCCATCAATTGTGGAACATCATCCTTACCGATATGTTCAACAAGTTCAATACGAAAGTGAAATGCTGAAGAGGCAATCACCTTGACTTTTGATTTTTCTATGATTCCTAGTGTTAACTGTTCCATACAAGTAGTTAAATTTAATTGGATTTCAGTTTTAAGTCCTATGTCAAAATAAATAATTTGTAATCAAATCTATTGCATAGAATCAAATTTTTATTTAGTCCAATTGGTTTTTTCGTTGTGAATTAATATGTTGAAAATCACTAAATTTCAAGTTATGGAGAACAATTTTAATATCAAACTTAGAGATATTTGTAATCAAAAAAATAATCGGCTTTGCATCGGGTTAGATATTGATCCTGACAAATTGCCAGAATCTTTTGATAAGAGCTTGCAAGGTTTGGAAAGTTTTGCAAAAGATATTATTGATGCCACAGTTAGCTTCTGTCCAGTTTATAAACCAAATATGGCATTTTATGAACGATTTGGATCTGCTGGTTATGCCTTAGTTGAACGACTCGTTGACCATATCAATGGAAGAGCTATAACAATTGCAGATGCTAAACGAGGTGATATAGGAAATACAACTAAACAATATGCTAAAGCTGTTTTCAATTCTATAGGATTTGATGCGATTACAGTTGCACCTTATATGGGAAGAGACTCAATCATTCCATTTATTGAAGATAAAACTAAAGGTGCTTTTGTGCTTTGCCTTACATCTAATAAAAGTGCAGAAGAGTTACAATATAAAACTGATAATGTAACAACTCTGTATGAGGATGTCGCCAATTTGGTTGTAGAACTAAACATTAACAATAATTTGGGTCTGGTTGTTGGAGCAACCAAAACCGAACAAATGCGATCACTCAGGAAACAAACCCAAGGAATATCTTGGTTAATACCTGGAATTGGAGCTCAAGGTGGAAGCTTGGAAGAATCTGTATCTATTGGAAATCAAAATGGAACCGGAATTATCAATGTATCTCGTGGGATTCTTTATGCTGGAGATGTTAGTCTTGATGCAATCGTGGAATCAGCTAAAGATTATACAAAACAAATTAGAGAAACAATGGAACTGAATAATAGTTAATGATTACTTAGTTATCAATTATGGTAGTGGTCAAACATTCTCTTAGCT
>CAZSJY010000044.1:0-15952 GCA_964607375.1 uncultured bacterium | reverse complement strand
AATTTTATTAACAATATTATTAGTATCAACTGTTACGGCACAATCATTTTTCAATCGAGTTTTAGGTAACGAAATTGATGGCTCATCTGCAAGAGTTCTTGCTATGGGAAGTACTGAAATAATAAATGATTTAACAAGTTCTACTTTATTGTACAATCCTGCAAAAACTGCAACATTAGCGAATGGGTTTTGTGTTGATTTTCATCTTCTAAATAGCTCCATTGTTGAACGGCGTGGAATGGATATGAAAGACAGTTTTGGAGGTTTTCTTGTATCAGGTGATTATGTTCAGAATAGCACAATTTTCAGTTATTATCGCGGTGGTGGTGTTTACAAATTAACCTTTAATGATTTTAATTTTGGTTTAGGAATATCATACGGACCATTAACTTCGTTCGATTATAAATATGAAGAAGAAGTAAGAGGAAGTTTAAATTTGGAAGATGGTGAAAATGGCATTAAAGACCCGTTGGTTGGATATCATATTTTTGAGACTGGAGGAACATTGAATCTTGTTTCTTTTGGAGGAGGTATTGGAGTTTCTCCACCTCAAACATTTTCGTCTATTAACTTCGGCTTTACTTTACATAATGTGATAGGGTCAGAATTAACTGAAAAATTTTATACTGATTCCTTATCTGCTGATGTTACAAACCTTTCTTTAGTAAATAAAGTCAATAATAAACTGGAAATTCCAAAAGGGAAATTCTTTTCATTAAGTACCGACTTCAATCTATTAGGATTAAATCTTATTTTTGGATATGAGTCTGATATGATATTACAAACACCTACTAATTCAACGGTTCAAGTATCAGATTCTGTTGGATTACCAATTTATATTGAGCAAGATTCAGATTATTCAGTTCAATATATTATTGAAGGATTAAATTATACCAAACCTTCAATAATAAACCTAGGATTTGGATATAGATTTAAAGACACTGTTCCGATGTCTATTTCATTTGAGATTAACAGAATATATACATCGAATAAGTTAAATGGATATGAATTAAATAATATTACTAAGTTGAAAATGGGATTTGAATATGTGGCTTTGAATGAAATCCCTGTTCGTGCAGGATTTATTTTTAGCAATTCACCGTTTCAAAATATTCAACCGGAAAGTGTGTTTACTTTCGGGACTGGAAAAACATTCGGAAAGCTTACAGTTGATATAGCTGGAGCTTATCATACTAACTCATACAATTATCCTGACATTTTTCCTGTAGAAGATGATGATCGACCTGATTATGACACTGTTTTAGAATCTAATTTTAATTTAGTAACTACTTTTCAATATAAATTTTGATAGATAGGAGGAATTAATATGGAACTCGAATTTGCAAGAACTTGGTTACCCTACATTTACCTTTACGGTGTAGGTGGCTTTATTTTCTTAACTGGAATGCTTATAATATTCAAATCAAAATCTATAAATATATTACGACTACGGCATAGAAAATGGTATGCAGTTTTAGTTTTTGGATTTCTTTGGTATATGGCGATACATGGTTTTGCTACTTTTGCAGCGTTAAAATTCTAGGAGATTAAAATGGATCAAGTTATACAAACATCCCCAATATTTTGGGTAATTATTTTTGGATATTTTGCACTTATTTTAGGATTTGGTTCCTATTTTGCAAAATATAATAAAACTACAAATGACTTTTTCTTTTCCGGTCGCAGATTTTCTTGGTGGCTTATCACAATGTCAATTGTGGCTACAGGCGTAGGTTCTCATTCATTTCTGAAATATTCAGCAAAAGCATTTGAACATGGATTTTCATCCACAATGACTTATATGAATGATTGGTTTTTTATTCCATTTTTTCTCTTTGGATGGTTGCCAATTGTTTATTATACTCGTGTAAAATCAATTCCAGATTACTTTGAAAAACGATTTGGTAGTGGCGTAAGAAAATTAGCTACTTTTGCAATCTTAGGTTATATGATTGGCTATATTGCCATAGGATTTTTGACAATGGGCAAAACTCTCCAACCTATACTTGGTTGGAATATTTATACAATTGTTGGTGTTGTTGCTGTAATTGCAGGTATCTACATAACTTTTGGCGGGCAAACTGCTGTAATCTTTACAGACCTTGCTCAAGGTTTTATTTTAATTTTCGCAGGAATATTGATATTTATTTTGGGTCTTAATTATATTGGTGGATTTTTTCCGTTTTGGGAATCACTTACGCCAGAGTTCAAACTTCCTTTAGCACATTTTAATCAGCCCTCAAATTTTAACTTTTCTGGGATATTCTGGCAAGATGGAGTTGCGGGATCTGTTGGATTTTTGTTTATGAATCAAGGACTAATTATGAGATTTATTGCCTGTAAATCCGTAAATGAAGGAAGAAAAGCAGCTGCATTTAATGTGCTATTTTTACTACCAATTTCAACAATTGTTGTATCAAATGCAGGTTGGATTGGTAAATCAATTAGTATTTTAACACCTGAAAAATGGGATACTGCAATCAAGTTAGACCATGTATTTACACAAGTCGCAAGTTTGATTACAACTTCAGAAGTTCTGTTTGCATTTATAATTGCCGCAGTTGCCGCCGCTTTAATGTCAACTGTTGATACTCTTATTAACGCAGTTGCTGCTGTTGTAGTAAACGATATTTACAAACCTATCGTTAAAGATAGAGATGATAAACACTATCTCAAAGTTGCAATGATAGTATCAGCAAGTGCAACCGTACTGGGAGCTGTTAGCGTTGTATTCTTTAATAATTTCCCTACATTGTACGAAGCTCACGGGTTTTTCCATTCTACAATGACACCCCCTTTAGTTGTTGCAATTTTCTTAGGTATCTTTTGGAAAAGATATACAACATCAGCCGCAGTTGCAACTTTTATTGGTGGAGCTTTCTTAATGTGGTTAGGTAATAAATATCCGGGTATTTTAATTGCACCATTTGATCATGGAATTGATATGGATGCTGATCATCCATATACTTACATTCGAGCATTATACAATACTTTGGTTTGTCTGAGCGTTGGAGTATTAGTTTCATTATTTACTAAACCAAAATCAGAAGCTGAAATGGAAGGAATTACAGTTTGGTCACTTGAAACGGCTAGAGAGAGATTTAAAGGAAGTAAACCAAACGATAAAGAAGGCGGAAAATCTGTAGTTACATGGAAAATTGTAGAAGGACAAGAACAAGTTGCAAGATTTTCACAAAATCAAATGGATGAAATGTCTGCTGAAGTTGGTGATTTGGTTTATATATCAGACAAACGAGCTTGGCTTGGTGGACTAAAATCCTGCCATTCAGTTTATGGTGAACCGCATAATGAAGATGGAGTAGTTTATCTAACTGATGAATTGGCACAATCTGCAATGTTTGTTGATGGCAAACCTGTTAAAGCAGAAAAGGAAATGTAAAATCAAATGAAGTTATTTATTCGTCTGTTAGCTGTTTGTTGTTTATCTTATTTGTTTGCAACGGAAAAGCCTGAGATTATCAATTTGATTTTCACCAATGATCTACATGGAGTTATTGGTGAACAGCAGGCAACATTCACGAATCCCGAATATCCTCCAACTATTTTATGTGGCTCTGCACTGTACAAGTATGTTAAAGATATGCGAGAAGAATGTGAGCAATCAGGCGAAGGATTACTTCTTCTTGATGGTGGAAATTTCTTCCAAGGAAATCCGTTGGGAATTTCAGATGGTGGCAAGTTTATGATTGACTGGATGAATAAAATTGGTTACGATGCAATAGTTCCAGGTCGTTATGATTTCATAATGGGAGCAGATAATTTAAATGAACGAGCAGAACAATCGCAATTTCCGTTTCTTGCTAGTAATTTAGATTGCCAAAATTGTGCCCTGACTTCAGAAAACTTCAAACCATATATCATCAAAGAGGTTAATGGAATAAAAATCGGTATTCTCGGAATTGTTGGTTCAGCTATTGAAGAAAATGTTCTATCAAAAAATAAAATTGGTATCAGAGCAAATCATGAGACTGAAACGCTAAAAAGGTGGATTCCGAAAGTCAAAGAAGATGGTGCAGATATTGTTATTGTTTTAGCGAGTACCGGAGTTCCTTGGAACAGAGATAGAGTTTACAGAGAATTTCGTGAAAAGCTAAATGAGGGATGGAACCCTGAAGAACATCCTCTAAACTCACTTGAAATGGGATATTATGCTGACGGTGTGGATATAATCATTTCTGGGGGAGAGAGTAAGGGGTATCCATTGCCTTGGTATGATTCTAAAAGTCATGTTTACATATTCCAAAATTATGGAAATGGAACAGAATTTGGACATATTAAGCTAAAAGTCGATTTACAATCACATAGTTTTATTGGTTATGAAACTGTTGTAAGCGGAAGAGTTTCACAAACACTTTTAGCTGATGATTTTATACCGGATTATGAAGTGCATCAGTGGATTAAAGATAATGAAGAAAAAGCGATTAAAAATATTTACAAATCAAAATTAGTTGACGATCTGCAATTCAAAACAAAAAATAATTGTAATGATGATTTGGGCAAAATGCGAAGAGATGATTGGCAGATTCCTGAAATAAATTTGGATGACCGAATTGAAATCATTACTTGGAATTGTGAATTTTTTCCAACTGCTGATGATTCAACTATTTTGGCTTTATCTGAAGCGGTATCAGATTTGAACCCAGACATAATTGGATTTCAAGAAATTCGTCGCACTGGATGGTTTAGTAAGCTTATGGATCAGTTGCCTCAGTACGATTTTGTTGTATCAAAACAATCGTCATTTATGGATCAAGCAATTATTTTTAGAAGTAGCATGTTCAAATTTGTGAAACAAATTGAACCTTTTGCAGAAAACGATTACAATTTTGCCGGCCGTCCTCCATTGCAAGCAGATTTACTTTATCTCTGCGGAGAAAAAATAGTACCTCTCAGCATTGTAGATTTACATATGAAGTGTTGTGATTCTGGACTCAAACGACGCCAAAAAGCATCAAAAATGTTATACAATTATTTGTCTGAAAAATATGATAATGGCGAAAAGAACATTATTGTACTTGGTGACTGGAATGATGATTTAAAAGATGATGAAAATGCTCATTGTTTTCATCCCTTTTTTGATGATGACAGATTTTATTTTGTGAATCGTGATATTGTTTACGATGAGAAACAAGCATCCTATCCAAAGAAACCGTATGTAAGTTTCTTGGATCATATTTTGGTAACAACTGAGCTTATTCCTAAAGATACAGATATAACTGTAAAAACAATACCTATGGATGAGTATATGGGTGGATATCCTATTTATGAACAATACATCTCGGATCATCTTCCTGTATTACTGAGTTTTCCATTGAAATAAGTAATCTAGTTTGATGAGCGTCACAAAATTAAATTCCCTGATTTTGTAAAATAACTGATAGTTTAAAAGGAGTATTTCGTTGTGATTTTACCAAAAATAAAAAAAATTAAAGTTATGGTTGCAGTTATTATTATGCTCATAATATCTGTTGGATATTCTCAATCTTGTCCACCAGCAGATACAACTGTTATTAGTCCACCACAAAATATATGGAATATTCCTGTAGTAAATAATTGGGATGGTTTAGAGGTGATTACTTGGAATATTCAGGAATTCCCTCAATCCGGTAATACAGTAAACTATGTGAATGAAATTATTTCTGACCTTCTCCCTGATATTATTGGAATTCAAGAGATTACAGACATATCTCAATTTGAATATTTATCTACACAAATCCCTGCTTATGAGTTTATACATACTAATTACAATAACGATTGGGGATTAGATTTGGGATTTATAACTCGTCGGGATTGTATCGAGATTTTGAATTATTCTACATTATTTCCATCTGATGGTTGGGAATTTGCTGGGCGGTATCCTCTAAAAGCAGAAATTTTGTGGGGATGCGGTGAGTCAACAATAAATCTTACTGTGATTAATGTCCACTTCAAAGCTTATGATGATGGATTTGAACAGAGATTCGGAGCTTCGGGAATTCTATCTAACTACATCCTAACTCACCCAAACGACAATATAGTAGTTATTGGTGATTTCAATGATGAAATTACTGATCCAGAATCCAACAATTCTCTTTGGCCGCTAGTATCAGATCCAAACGCTGAATTTGTAACAATGGTCATTGCTAACAATAGTTATCAAAATTCATATCCTTGGGGAAGTTATGCAGGATTTATTGATCATATTTTGATTTCTTCAAATTTGTTTGATGAAAATGAGAACGGTTTTACTCAAACCCAGAGAATTGATGATTATGTTGGTTCTTCAAATTATCAAAATCAAATTTCAGACCACAGACCAGTAATGTGGAAAATACCAATCGCAGAAATTACTGTTCCATCAGGTTTAGTAATTAATGAGATAATGAATAATCCAGCTTCAGTATCAGATTCTTATGGAGAATGGATAGAGATAGTCAATATTAGTAATGAGACATTTGACCTAAATGGACTTGTGCTGAAAGACAATGATTCAGATTCTCATACAATATCTAAGCCAGGAGGATTAATTGTTAACCCAGGAGCTTTTATCGTTTTAGGAGTGAATGATGATTTTCAGTTGAACGGTGGAGTAGAATTAGACTATCAATTTTCTAACTTCTATTTAAGTAACGCTCTTGATGAAGTTATTATTTCTCACCCAAATGGAACAGTAATTGATGAAGTTTGGTATGACAATGGGGTAACTTTTCCAGATCCATCTGGAGCATCGATGTCATTGGATAATCCAAATACTGACAACAATATTGGGAGTAATTGGTCAATTTCAACAACTCCAATGTATGGTGGAGATTTTGGTTCACCTGGAGAATCTAATACTTGTTCAGCTAATGGGGATGTCAATTCCGATGGAATTACTGATATTTTGGATATTGTCCTGATTGTTGATTATATTTTAGGTGAGGTATCATTCACAGAAACTCAAATTTGTTGTTCAGACCAGAATTTAGATGATTCAATAAATATAGTAGATGTAATTATTACTATTGATGAAGATATGTAAAATAATATTACCTTTTCTATTCAGTGTAGTTTTAGCTCAGAATACTGAAGTAGATAATCGTGCCGTTGAATATTTTAATGATGAGTTATCGTTTATTGAGAATATACAGCTTCCAATTGATGAAATTTCTAATCAAGAATATGTTAAAACAATTCGCAATTCAAATGAAGATGTAATCGAATTATCATGGTATTCTGAATCTGATTCTCTATTAAGAAAACGCAAATACAATTATGACGAACACGGTAACTTATCTATGATCTCATATCTAAATAAAGGTAATTTACTATCTGAATTATGGTTTAATGATATCGACAAATCTTATGATTATTTTCAATATATTTTTGGTTTTGGATTTTCTCCAATGGAACCAAACAGACTAACAGAGGTGTTATACAATTTTAGATTGTTACCTAAAAAATATATATTTTATACGCAATCAAATAAAATCATTGGTGTAATCAATATTGAATATGATTATGAAAATGAAAATGTAGTAGAAACTTGGTTTATTGGAAATCATAAAAAAGAAATAAGAAAAATAGACTATCGGTTGAATAATTTGCAGTAAATTCAACTGTGAGAAATTAAGGGAAATAATGAAAAAAATCATTTTAGTTATTGCATTTACGCTTTTAGTATCTCAAAGTGAACAACCTTATCCACCATTAGATTTGGTTTCTATTCCTACTGCTGGCACTATGTCTAAAGGTGCATTTACACTAGAAATGTTACTACAGAAGGATGGGGGGTTACTCCCCAAACTTGCAATTGGTTTAACCCATCACTTCACTTTGGGGATGTCTTTTGGGGTACAGAACTTTATTGGTGACGAAAAACCATCTATAAATAGACCAACTCCTGAAGTCCAGCTAAAGTATCGTATGTATGAGGAAACAACCTCTAAGCCCGCATTTGTAGTTGGATTAAACACTCAGGGTAGAGGGTATTTTCATGAATTTTCGGATTCAACAGAAACTGACCTACTAAACCGTTATGATCAAAAAGCTCTAGGAATCTACCTTGTAGCAAGTAAAAACTGGAATGTTTTTGGAAATTTAGGAGTTCATTTAGGGGTTAGTCATAATGTTAGGAAAAACTATGATGGTGATGATGACTATAATTTCTTTTTTGGTGTTGATAAAGAACTTAATAGAAGTTTTTCTCTACTACTTGAATATGATTCAGCTTTTAATGACAACAATCTTAATATTTCAGATATAACATTTGGTAAAGGGTTTGGTTATCTTAATGCAGGTGTTCGTTGGACAATTGCTCAGAATTTAATGATTGAGTTGAATTTAAACAATATTAACCAAAATACTGATGCAAAATACACAAATCGCGAAGTCAAGATTATGTATTCCGAAACATTTTAGTAGCAATGAAAGTAAGAAGTTGGATAGTAAAATGGAATTTTACTTTACAAAATTAAAAAAATTAAATAAAAGGAAACAAAAATGAAAAATTTACTCGCAACCTTTATTATAACTTTAGCATTTATTTTTTCCCAATCTCTCGAAGTTGGCATGAAAGCTCCTGACTGGGTTTTTAAGGATGCAGATGGAGTAGAATTTACAATGGATTCTTGGGAAGGAAAAATCCTTCAAATCAACTATGTTGATCCAGATGAATCTGATTTGAATGAATCGTTTAATGATGCAGTCAAGAAAACGATCGATGAAGATAAATTAATATCACGAGATCATTTTAAAGGTTTTGGTATTGTAGATTGTGCAGCAACATGGAAGCCAGATTTTTTAATCAGAATGATTGCAGGTAAAAAAGCTAAGAAATTTGATACAACTATTCTATTTGATTATGATGCAGAATTAAGAAATTCCTGGGACTTAAAAAAAGATAGTTATAATGTTATCATTTTAGATAAAAATAGAATCTGCAGAGCAATAATTAAAGGCATAATTACTGAGGAAAAACAAGCTGAGCTAATACAACTTATCATTGAGTTACAAAAAGAAAAATAATATTGATATATCGAAATCGTTGAAACGCATATAGGATCCTATGTGCGTTTTTCATTTACTATGAAATTTGAATATACAAATATCCTTAACAAGAAACTTGAATTCAAGATATATGAAAAAGACAATCTAATGGAATTAAGCAAAATCAAGAAGTATCTTATAGGCAAATCATTTGCAAGGGAGTCTTATCCATTTGGTGATACCCCAATGGTTATTAAAGTAATGAATAAAATGTTCGCTTTGGTTGGTATCAACAACTCACCGCTAACCATTTCATTAAAAGCAAATCCGGAAGATGCTCAAGTCCAACGCTCAATGTATTCTGCAATTAAACCGGGATATCACCTCAATAAAGAACATTGGAACACCGTTACGATAGATGAGAGTATTCCTGAAGAAATTCTATACAAATTAATTGATGAATCGTATGATTTAGTAGTTAAGGGACTAAAAAAATCCGACAAAGAAAAAATAAATATTAGTTATGAAAGTGAATTCTAACACAGTTGTAGAAACACAAAGGTTATTGATAAAACCAATTTCGATTGAGTATGCACAATCTATATTTGAAGAATTCACTTCTGAAATCACTACATTTATGTTTCCTAAAACACCAGACAAAATCGAGGAAACAATTGAGTTTGTAGAAAATTCTTTAAAACGAAATGAAGAAGGAAGTAATTTTCAAACAGTAATAATTGATAAATTTACAAATGAATTTATTGGTTGTGCAGGAGTGGATAAAATAAATTCGAATACTCCAGAATTAGGGATTTGGATAAAAAAATCGAAACATAATAATGCCTACGGTAGAGAGGTAATATTTAAACTTGTAAATTGGACAAAGAAAAATCTTGGTATAGATTATCTAATATATCCTGTAGATAAAAGAAATTATGCAAGTAAGCGAATACCTGAGTTGTTAGGAGGGAAAATCATCAATAGCTATGAAGAAGAAAATCAAGCAGGAAAATTAATCAAAATTGTAGTTTACAAAATCTAAATCTTGTTTAAACAGAAAGGAAAATGAAATGTTCATCACATTACTTACGGTAACTTTTTGCATAGCCCTAGTTGTTTCATTTGCTGTGTCGTTTGTGTTTTCATCACCAATTCTCAAAATTATGAATAGAATTATCTCTGATGAAATCAGCAAAGCTTGGGTAAGATATCTTCAATTTGCAATTTATGTTGTGGGAATTTCTTCAGGTGTTAGAGTTTGGGATTTAGAAAAATACATCATCCCTTCAAAGGATATGGAAGTTATCACACTAAATGCAGATAGGTGGATTTTAGAAATCTACCGAACTGTTATTGGTTCGCTAATAGGATTATCTTGGATGCTACTTGTATTTTTTATGTTTGCACTAATTGCATTTGTGATTGTGAGAGGTTCAGAGGTAAAAAAGGAATCACTCTGAGGAAGTAACAAACTTAGATTTCACTTAGTCATGTTAGAAAAAGAGAGTAAATTTACCATTCAGTTGATAGTCAAATTAACGATTTAGGATAAGCATGAAATTAATAAACATTGACGGAAGAAAAGTAGGTGATAATTATCCGACATTTATCATTGCAGAAATTGGCATTAATCACCAAGGTGATGTAGATCTTGCAAAACAACTCATTCAAGAAGCGAAAAATTGTGGTGCAGATGCGGTCAAATTTCAGAAAAGAACTATAAGCAGAATCCTCACTAAAGAAGGCTTGGAAATGCCTTATACCAACAGAAATAGTTTCGGAAAAACATACGGTGAACACAAAGAGGTATTAGAACTCACTGAAGAAGATTATTTCGATTTGTTGGAATATTCCGAGAATTTAGATGTGTTTTTCTGTGCTTCTGGTTGGGATGAAGAAAGTGTGGATTTCTTGGATAAAATGGGAGTTCCATTCTTTAAGACCGCATCAGCTGATTTAACAAATTTCCCACTTCTTGAGCATACAGCTAAAATCGGGAAACCTATGTTGATATCCACGGGAATGTCAGATTTGGTAATGGTTAAAAATGCTATAGAGTTGATTGAACAATTTAACGATCAAATTGCGATTTTGCAATGTACATCTACTTATCCATCGAAATTTGATGAAATACACTTGAATGTATTACAAACTTATAAAAAAGAATTTCCAAATGTTGTAATAGGATACTCTGGACACGAATTGGGAATTGCAATTCCACCGGTGGCGGTGGGAT
The DNA here is from genome assembly GCA_964607375.1 of uncultured bacterium. GTDB lineage: Bacteria > Fidelibacterota > Marinisomatia > SCGC-AAA003-L08 > JACNLC01 > JACNLC01. The sequence goes on along the minus strand of CAZSJY010000044.1, from coordinate 4,749 downwards.
TAGGTGCACGAATCGTCGAACGACATTTTACTCTTGACAGAACAATGAAAGGTGGTGACCATGCTGCTTCATTAGAACCACAAGGATTTGCTAAAATGGTTCGGGATATCCGCCATGTCGAGCAAGCAATGGGAAGTTGCCTAAAGAATGTGCAAAAATCTGAACTTCCTATCTTCAAAAAATTAGCGAAAAGTATTGTGTCTGTAGTTGATATTCCAAAAGGAACAACGATCACTAGAGAAATGTTAACTACCAAAGGTCCAGGAACAGGACTGTCACCAATGAAGATGAATGAAGTTATCGGAAAGTCTTCACTAAGAAACATCTCGATTGACACAGTTATAAATGAAGATGATGTTAACTGGGAAAACTGATGAATATTCAAGAAAAATGTAAACGAATTAAACTCATTGCAACCGACATCGATGGAGTTTGGACAGATGCCAAAATGTATTATTCTAATGATGGTGAACGGATGAAATCATTCTCAACTTACGACGGAATGGCAACTTACGTTTTACGAAAAGCAGGTATAACTGTTGCAATTCTTACTGGAGAAAATTCAGAGATTGTGTTACGAAGAGCTGAAAAATTACAGATTGATGAGGTATTTATCGGTGAAAAGCAAAAGCTTAAGCGTTTGAATTATTTATGTGTAAAGTATGAAATCTCATTGGATGAAATAGCTTATATTGGTGATGACATAAACGACTTGGAAGTTCTAGAAGCAGTTGGATTATCAGCTATGCCATCGAGTAGTCCAATTTTAGACCAATTTGAACCGGATTATGTTACTAAAAGAACTGGAGGAGACGGAGCATTTAGAGAGTTCGCTGATTTAATTTTGAAAAACCGATGAAAGATTTAAATACAAAGAGTCCAATGTACACTAAGAAAAATCAGAAGTTTTCAATTCCCTAACCACTCTCTATTTACTATTTTATCAAAAATGTTCTTATACTTTATCTATCTGCTCATCTCTCCTGTTCTATGGATTCTTCTTAAACTTATATCTGTTTTCAATAGGAAAATAAGGGTTCATTTTCGTGAGCAATCAAAAACTTGGAAAGTTGCCAAACAGATAATCAAGGAAAAACAAAACGGAAGAGAAATGGTTTTATTTCACGCGGCATCAGCCGGTGAGTTTGAACAGCTCAAACCTATTCTTCGAAGAATTGACAAAGAGAGATTCTTTGTATTACAAACATTCTTCTCACCAACCATTTTTGAAAAGGAACAACATTCTACTTTGTTTGATGCAGTATGTTACCATCCATTTGATTTTCCTTGGTCTGCACTAATGTTTTTAATGAGATTTCAACCACAATATTACATTTTAACTCGCCATGATGTTTGGCCTAATCATCTATATTTTGCACGATTGTTTGGTTTCAAAACGATATTACTAAACGCAAATCTGTATGAAAAATCCACCAGATTTTTGTTTGGTTTACGCGGATTTAACAAATGGACATTCAGAAATTTCATTCACATCATTACCGGTTCAGAACGATTGAAAAATAACCTTAAAAAATTACTTAAAACAGACAAAAATATAACAGTTATTGGCGATACTCGATTCGACCAAATCCTCGATAGAAAATCTCAAAATAAGCAAAACCATTTTCCGGAAGATATCCTAAAAACACAAAACATTATTTTGGGTAGTATTATCCCTTCTGACTATCAAGTTATTTTTGATGGTATTGAGAAAATTTATCCACTGGGTGATGGATCATTGCAAAATATGAATCACAGAATAATTGTAGTTCCTCACGAAACTGATGAGAAAACTCTAATTGATATTGAACGGCACTTGAAAAAGTTGAATTTCACTTTCCAACGATATTCGAGAATTAACAATAAAATAACAGCGTCCGTTATATTGGTTGATACTGTAGGGATTTTGGCTGACTTGTATTCCGTTGCAGAATTAGCATATGTTGGTGGGGGATTTGGTGGTGGAGTTCACTCCGTTATTGAACCAGCGGTGTATGGGTGTGTTGTTTCGTTTGGTCCAAACATTCAAATATTGGATGAGGCAATCACAATGCACAAAAACAAAATTGGAGTGATAGTAAAAAACAGTAATGACTTTGTTCAATTTTTTACTATTCTACAAAATGGTAATGAATTAACACAATTACAAAAAAAGACGATAGATTTTGTATCGCAACATCGACAAGTATCTAATAAAATTATCAAATTCATTTTTGAGTAATGCTTAACAAAAAGTACATATTCTTGATTCTTTTTTCTTCTTTGTTTGCTAGTAATATTGGAGAAAAACTCATCTACAAAGCAGGTTTCAGATTTTTTTCGGCTGGTGAGTCAACACTTGAATTACGAGCAGATACTCTTAATGGAAAACAGGTTTATCATATAACCTCACAAACGGAAACCAACTCATTTCTCGACAAATTTTATAAAGTACGCGATAGAATTGATGTTTGGGTTGATACTCTCGATTTTACGATATTCAAGGTAGAAAAAAATATCAGCGAAGGGCGATACAAGAAGAACCATTCGGCTATATTTTATATTGAAGATTCAACTGCTTATTCAGATGGCAAATATCTCAAATTTCCACAAAAAGTTCTAGATCCATTTTCTGCACTATATTTTCTCCGTGAACAGGACTTATCACCAAACAAGCAATTTCAAGTTTCAATTTACGATAATGGAAAAATCAGAGATACATTCGTAAGAGCTGTGAAAGAAGAAAGAATTGCAGTTCCAGCAGGTATATTTCATTGTGTGTTGGTCTCACCTGTTTCTACGGATAATAAAAGTCTGCTCAAAAATAAAGGTGAAATGCGGATTTGGTTTTCAGATGATGGTAGAAAACTACCTGTTAAAATAGAAATTAAAACGAATATCGGGGTGATGAAAATGGAATTAAAGTCTTTTTATTAAACAAAAAGTACGCGAAGAGAACAAAAATAATTGTAAAACAAAGACACTTAGTTTGTGATAGTTATGTTATCACTACCACAGATAATAATCCACATAAAACCTTAAAAACCAATCTGTTCTATCCAATTTTGAGAAGTAACTTGACGGAATTTCAAAATCAGAGTCATCCGAATAGCAAACACCATTCCAAAGGTTACTGATCTCAAAATTTGCAAAGAGATTAAGTCTTAAACGAGGAGTTAGATAATGTGTTGTTCCAAAACTTGTACTTGATTCAAGTTCTTTATATTCATAAACAATGTACACTTCATTCTCTTCGCTATCAGTATAAAAACTATTGTCTTCCAAATTATCAAACAAAATTGATTGAGTTAAGTAAAAATTAGTTCTGCTGTTAAGATAGTATTGTAGTTGAGCTTGAATTTCAGCAGAAATCCCCTTTGAAGCAACTAGATTCTTAGTATCAGACTTGAAATAATTATCGATGGGATTATCTGCTATTAAATACTGTATTGTTGCGTCGGTAATTAAATGCCAATGCCAACCAAATGGTATAGCATAACTTGCAGATAACTTTGCTCCAATAGTTCCATAATTTTGTTCTGTTTTAGAAGTATCTCGTTCGTTTGATAGTAATGTATCACTACTTTCAAATTCAAAATATGAGTTAAAATAACTATAATAAAAAGTTTTATCAGATAATCTATAATCAATACTAAGTTTTTCTTCGTAATCGACTACAGCATATAAACCAATTTGAAAACCAAATGGTCTATAAAAACTGCGGCTAAAACCAAAATGATTTTTACTTATTTTCGTATAACTATAGTTGTAAATATCATTCACCACAGAAAAAGCTGAAGACGATTCATTAATTATATTATCTGAAATTAGATAATTATTAATTCTATTTATAGACTCAATTCGTTTAATGCGTGAATCATAATAATAATGATTCTTTTCTTCATAAATTATTGCTGCTAATTGTTTCATTTGAGAAGAAGTAGGTTCATTAATCAAGTTGCCTGAATTACTCAATTCATAAATTATTTCAATTGCTTTTGCTGAATACTTACCTTCGAGTATTCTACCATAAATAGGACCAACTGCGAAGTACATCTCAAAATCAGTATCGCGAGATTCGTCTTCATTAAAAGATATTTCACTTGTTTTCTGATACTCATTTTGAAGAGAATCTACTATTTCATATTTGTTTTCATATTCAGAATTAGAAATTCTTGTAGAGTAACCTGCGTTAAGTTCTCCTGTAATTCCAAGTCTTTCCCAAAAATAATATCCACCACTCGAACTTATTGAACATGAATATAAACCACTGTTAGTTTCAGAAAAACGACTATTGTATGGAGAGTAATCTAAGTCAGGATATAGTTTTACGGATGAATACTCATCTTTATAATCTCTAATCTGTTGATCTAAATATATAGATGGATTAACATAGAAAAACGACTTAGGAGATACATATTTGAATAGACTGTTCATTCTAAAATTATACGACAAAGAGAAATCTGTATCGTCAACATTTTCTGTTTGGGTATTTATCGGTTTTTCATTGTCGGAATCACCGTAATTGTATGTATCAATTTCAATTAGTATTTGTGCATCTTTAATGTTTTGTGGTTTGAAACTTTGAATAGTAAAAGTAGAATCTTGTGCAAAAATATAGAATCCATTAGTTAGTAATACCAACACAATTAAAATTGTAATTTTCTTATATTTCATTTTATCAGACCTTTATTTATAAGTATCCAAGAAACGAAATTTACACACACACACACACACACACACACACACAACAAAAACAAAATCTATATA
>CAZSJY010000043.1:0-16011 GCA_964607375.1 uncultured bacterium | reverse complement strand
ACTAAATTTACCAATATTTTAAAACCAAGTTTAAGTAATTATGACACAACCTCTTAAATCGTGGGTTTCTTGTATTTTCGGTTTGTTTAAACCATTTCAAAGGTTTCTCAAAGGATTCTACAAAAAACATTTCGTAATTGAATTTGCCTAGTTTCGTTTCATACCTTCTCATATTTTGCAATTCATAACTCATAATGATTCTTTTCCACTCAAAAATCGCCCTTCCCAAACCTGTTCTTTCTTGCTACGGGTTGGAATCAGAAACTCTGTAATTAAACAGATAAATGCTAATATCAAAAATATTTGGTATCTGTCTTCATATTGAGAAAATATATGAGATTTGAGTTCTCGTTTTTCCATACTAGAAATTTCGTTTATTAACGGTCCAATGGCATTTGCTTGATTCTCTACACGAATGTAAGTTCCACCTGTTGTAAATGCAATTTCATTTAATACTGCATCATTCAGAGTTGTGGTAACCACACTGCCGTTTCTATCTTTTTTGAATCCAATGCGATTATCCTGTTCGTCCAAAACGGGAATCGGTCCACCAGAAAGAGTTCCAACACCTATTGCGTGGATAATGATATTGTTTTCTTTTGCCTTTTTAGCCATTTCAATTGCTCTGCCTTGGTGGTCTTCACCATCAGAAATCAAAATAATGATCTTAAATTTTTCTTCTTCCGGTTTTACATTTTCCAAAGCCAATTCTATGGCAGATGAAACATCAGTCCCTTTTGCAGAGATGATGTCAGTATCAATCATATTCAAAAATAGTCTCGCCGCTGAATAGTCAGATGTTAGTGGGCAATGCAAGTGGGAAGTTCCAGCAAATACAATAAGCCCGATTCTGTCTCCCTTTAGATTGTTTATGAGACGAGATAATTCGGATTTTGCCTTCTCAATTCTTGATGGTTTGATATCAATTGCATCCATACTGCTTGATGTATCTAATGCGATAATTACATCAACTCCTTTGCGTTTTAACTCGGTGAGTTTAGTGCCAATTTGTGGACCAACAGATGCCAAAATCAAAAAAAATGTAGCTAAAATCAGTAGCCTTGATTTAAAGTTAATTCTACTAAAAAGAGCTCGATTAAAAAGAAATTTTACAATTTTAGAGTTTCCCAGCGAATTTCCCTGCTTTTCCATCCTCTTTGAGATGAAAATGTTCCAAAAGATAAATAATCCAAACGGAATGAAAAGGTAAAACATTTGCGGATGAGTAAACTGAACCATTAAACAGTTTTCCTGAATAACCCACGGGTGACGAAAACCAAACCGAGAGCTAGAAAAACTGTTGGAATAGTTAACCAACTATACAAATCTGTAAAGTTTTGGTATTCTTTGATTTCGATTTCGGTTCGTTCTAACTGATTGATTTCTTTGTAAATATTTTGCAGAGATTCATTATCTGTTGCACGGAAGAACTTTCCTCCAGTGATTTCTGCAATTTCGTTTAGTGTTTCTTCATCGACTTCAACTTCAACATTTCGTAGAACCTGTCTGCCAAACATATCAGTTACAGGATATGGTGCAACTCCCTTTGTTCCAGCACCAACAGTATAAATTTTAACATCTAATTTCGCAGCCAAATCTGCTGCAGTAAGTGGATCGAGTTCTCCACGATTATTACTTCCATCAGACAATAAAATCATAACTTTGGACTCTGATTCGCTATCTCGTAAACGATTGATACCATTTGCAATAGCCATCCCAATCGCGGTTCCGTCGTGCTCTTTATCTGCAATTTGGATTTGGTTAGCAAAATCAATCAATACATCAGTATCTGTTGTCAGAGGACATTGAATAAATGAAATACCTGCAAAAACTATGATTCCCAGCCTGTCACCTTCTCTATCTTTTATAAAAGATTTAGCAACTTCTTTAGCTGCTCCCAAACGGTCTGGTTTAAAATCCTGAGCTAACATTGATGATGATTGATCTATAACCAACAAAATATCAATAATATCTGTTTTGGTTTCACGGATTGTATCAGAAAATCGAGGACGAGCCAGTGCTAAAATAATGAGAGTTAATATCAGAAATTTCACTCCCAATAATATATTTATTTTTATTTTTCCAGCACGGATAATTTCTTTTGGTATTAAGTCAATTGATGAATATCGAACTGTGGCTTCTTCACGATGACCTTTTTTTAGATACCAAAAGATAATTACCGGTATTATTACCAGTAATAACAGAAAATATGGATTTGCAAATTCAATCATAAAAAGAAAACGAAACTTTCGCTTTAGATATATGCCAATTTAGATAAAAAGTTTCTGAGAAATTTTAATGTAATTTTATCTAAAATACCTTAAAAAATACCAGGCGACAGCGATGCCTAAAATACTAATAACGCTGATATCAACCGTAAAGCCGGTGGTGATTGTAAATAATTGCAGGTTCAATGTAAATGGGTCCCAACCAAGTGGTTTACTTGTTAGGAAGAAATCTCTAACAACACCCTCGGGAATAACCAATCCCGCTAATTGTCCAAACACTGTTCCTAATACTGCACCAATCAAAATCACTAGCAAAATAAAAAACAACGAGCGTTTTGGTGAAGGTGCAGTCATTACGAGGCTCCAATCATAGATTCAAAAATTGCAATTCCATCATTTGAATTAAGAATATTCTCTGATGCTCTTTCCGGGTGAGGCATCATCCCGAGGACATTCCGCTTCTTGTTTAATATTCCTGCAATATCCAAAACTGATCCATTTGGATTTCCACCGTTAACTGGAGCATAAGTAAATGCAATTTGGTCGTTATCTTGCAATATTTTCAGAGTATTATTGTCAGCAAAATAATTTCCTTGTTTGTGTGCAATTGGCATTGTCAAATTCTGACCATCTTCTAAATTCCGAGTAAATATTGAATTGGTAGTTTCTGTTTTTAAAGTAACATTTTGACTTAAAAACTTGATTTTTTTGTTTGTCATCAAAGTTCCAGGTAGTAAATCCGATTCCACCAAAATTTGAAATCCGTTACAAATACCGATAACTGGTTTCCCTTTATTGGCTTCTTTAATCACCGATTCCATTATTGGAGAGAATCTAGCTATTGCTCCTGCACGCAAGTAATCACCGTAGGAAAATCCACCTGGAATAATAATTGCATCATATTTGGATAAATCGTGTTCCTTATGCCATACAAAATCTACCCTTGAGTTTAAGCGATTCTTAATAACAAAATAAGCGTCGTGGTCACAATTGGACCCTGGAAATACAAGAACAGCAAATCGCATTATGACTCCACTATTTCATATTTGAAAGTTTCGGTGTTGTGATTCGCCAACAGTTTTTCACACGCTGTTTTTGTAAGTTCTTCAGCTTTCTGTTTAGTTATACCATTAAAAGTCATCTCTATATATTTACCAAATCGCACATCTTTAACTTCTGGTAAGCCAATGTTATTAAGTGCTTTACGAGAGATGTTTCCTTCTGGGTCTAAAATTCCTTCTTTGTAAGATATGTAGATTTTTGCTTTCATTCGATACTCTCTGTTTCTTCTAAAGTGTTAACTGGTGTAACTAAAGTTCTCAAAATTCCTGTTGCGATATAAAAAGTTATAAACCCCATCAAAATTCTGGATTCCCATTCATAAAAAATACTGGTTAAAAAACTAACAACAAAAAGTAAAACTCCTATTAACCGAAAATTATTGGCTTTCCCTGACTTGAAATTTAATAATGGAAATTTAGCATATTTTACATTACTTACCATCAAAAAAGATATAGTAAAAATCAACGGAAGTAATAATTTAGGTTGAGTATATTCAGGATTTATCAATTTGATATTTTCCGTAAACAGTACCAAAGATGAAATCGTTAATGCACTCATTGGTGTTGGTAATCCGGTGAAAAACGAAGTTGGATTTTCCATTTGCGATACATTGAATTTTGCCAATCTGATGGCTCCCATAATGAGAGGTGCACTTGCTATTAACTCGCCAGTAATTCCAGGGAAATTATTTGTGTAAAGTGCATATATTAAAACCGATGGAGCTAAACAAAACGATACCATATCAGCAAGTGAATCAATTTCTGTACCAAATGATGATGATAATCCAAACATCCGTGCAAGTTTACCATCAAATGAATCAAATACAGCTGCTATTAAAATCAAATAACAAGCAAGTTTGTAGTCACCAGCCAACGCATTTAGGATTGCTAAAAACCCCAAAAACAGATTGATTAGCGTAAATAAACTCGGAATATGCCTGCGTATTTTCATCTAAAATTCTCCGATTATGGTTTCTCCACCTATTACTTTCTGCCCCAAAGTTACATCAATTTTGAAATTCGATGGAACAAGAATATCCACCCGTGAACCAAATCGTATAAATCCCAAATTATCACCTCGCCTGACTTTCATATTTGGTTTCATATAATTGATGATTCGTCTAGCAATTAATCCAGCAATTTGTTTAATTTTATATTTTTGATTGTTCCCTGCATCAAAGAAAATCTCCGTTTGTTCGTTTTCAGATGATGCTTTGTTATTAAACGCAGCTAGAAATTTACCAGGATTGTATTTTGATGAAATCACAATTGATGAAAATGGTGCTCGTTGGCGATGTACATTGAACACCGATAAAAATATTGAAATTAGTATAGATTTTCCTAAATCAGTATCTTCAGTTTCCAAAATCTGAACAATTTTACCATCAGCAGGAGAAACAAATTTATTGTCACTGCCGTCTGGAGTGCGAACCGGGTCTCGGAAAAAATATAGACAGAATACTGTCAAAATAATAATTCCCAAATTCACCCATTTCATTATTGGAATCTGCAAATAGAAGTGCAATAAAATCCCAACAAACAACAGTATTACAATTGGAATAACGATTATTTTCCCTTCAGGAGCTATCATACTTTATATCCAGATTTTACTAAATTAGCCATAATCCGTGACTTCACATCTCCAATTTCGGGATGAAAAGTTTTACCAGTCAATTGATTGAATAGTTCTATATATCGTTCAGATAAGATTATGCGAATTTCATCTGTTAATTCTGGTGGAGTTCCTTCTCCTGAAAATCCTCGTTTAATCAACCACTGGCGAATATTTTCCTTGTCCAACATTTTTTGTTCTTCATCGGATTTAAATCGTTCTTCGTATCCATCAGCTACCCAATATCGACTGGAATCCGGTGTGTGAATTTCATCAATCACTATAAGTTTACCATCTACCAAACCAAACTCATATTTTGTATCAACAAGAATCAATCCTTGTTCATTAGCCCATTTTTGACCAATCTCAAAAAGTTTCATAGCATATTCTTCAGCTTGAGCATAAACACTTTCGTCCACCAATCCGTTAACAATTTTCTCTCGTGAAATTGGTTCGTCGTGTAATCCATATTCTGCTTTAGTAGATGGAGTTAAAATTGGTTTGTCAAATTTTTGATTTTTCTTCATTCTCTCTGGAATCATAAATCCGTATTGACCGTTTATCCCCGACGAATATTCACGCCATAAACTGCCAGTGATGTAACCTCTGACAATCACTTCAACAGGTAAAGGCTTTGCTTTTTGTGCACTCAAAACTTGTGGATCTGGATAAGATTTGATATGATTAGGAACTACATCCTTAGTTTTGTCAAACCAAAATCCAGCGATTTGTGTTAAAATTTGTCCTTTGAATGGAATGGTGCCTAGGATATGGTCAAATGCAGAAACTCTATCTGTTGTAACCATTACAATTTCTTCATCTAAATGAAAGTTTTCGCGGACTTTTCCGCTGTATTGTTTCCCAAAAGAGTCTAACTTAAATTCGTTAAGAGTTAATGGTAATTGTTGTTTAACTGTGTTCAATTGATAAGCTCCAATCTTTTAAATATTATGTTGATATTTTTCATTACTTTGTTCAAATCAAATAATGTTTCAATCTCATCTTTTGTTATCAAATTTATCACATCATCATCATCAAAAAGTAACTTCTTAAAATCTTTTCCTTCTTCCCAGGTTTGCATGGCATTTCGTTGGACCAAAGAATATGCTTCTTCGCGTGTGATACCCTTTTTCACCAGTGCTAACATAACTTCCTGACTAAAAATTAATCCACCGGTTTTATTAAGGTTTTTCAACATATTTTCTGGATACACCAATAAATTTTCTAGTAATGGAATCATTTTACTCAACATATAATCCATAGCAGTTGTTGAGTCTGGTATAATGATTCGTTCGACGGATGAATGCGAAATATCTCTTTCATGCCAAAGTGCGACATTTTCCATAGCGATATGAGCATTTCCTCTGAGCAAACGGGCAAGTCCTGTCATTCTTTCAGTGATTATAGGATTTCGTTTGTGTGGCATTGCTGATGAACCTTTTTGTCCCTTTGAGAAAAATTCTTCAGCTTCAAGAACTTCGGTCCGTTGCATATGCCTGATTTCCACAGCGATTTTTTCAAGAGTTGCACCAATCAGTGCGAGAGTTGTTAAAAATTGAGCGTGATGATCTCGTTGTACAACTTGACTGGAGACTGTTGCTGCTTTTAAGCCCAATCGTTTACAAGTTTCTTCTTCAACTTCTGGATCAAGATGTTGGTAAGTCCCAACCGCACCTGAAATTTTTCCTGTAGCAATTGAATCAACTGCAGAATTCCATCTCTCTATGTGGCGACCGATTTCTTCGCTCCATAACGCAATTTTCAATCCGAAAGTAATAGGTTCAGCGTGAACTCCATGTGAGCGCCCAATTTGATAGGTTTCTCTAAATTCAATTGCTCGCTTTCGTAGAATTTCCCTAAATTTTTTTAACTTTCCGAGAATGATTTCCCCAGCTTGTTTACATTGAAGCGCAAGAGATGTATCCAATAAGTCGGATGAGGTCATTCCCATATGAATAAATCTAGATTCAGGACCAATATTTTCAGCAAGATTTGTTAAAAACGCAATAACATCGTGATGTGTTGTTTCCTCAATTTCGAGTATTCGCTCAACAGAAAATTCTGCTTTTTCCTTTATTACAACTAAAGCTTCCCTCGGAACAGCACCTCTATCAGTTAAAACTTCTGTAACAGCAATTTCGACTGTCTTCCAAACTTCAAACTTATTTTGGTCTGACCAAATATTCCCCATTTCAGGGGTTGTGTATCTTTCTATCATAAAAATTAATCCCTTTCCCGAAGCTCTAATTTAACTTCAAGAAGTTCATTTTCACGCCAAATATTTAGCGAAATATAATCTCCCGCTTTCTTAAAACTTTCTCCAATAATTCGCATAATATCTTGACCACGATTAACTTTTTTGTTGTCCACTTTCAGAATGACATCTCCAACCAATAAACCGGCATCCTCTCCAGCTGATTTGAATTCGATTTCTGTTACAATCACTCCATCAGAAGTTGGAAGATTCAGATATCTTTGCAAATAAATGTCAATTGATTGTAGATGGACACCAGTATTAAAACTACGCTCAACTCTTCCATATTTCCTTAAATCTCGCATCACATTTTCTACACGATAAATTGGAATCGCAAAACCAATGCCTATTGATCCGGTTGTGTATCCCGAACCTGTGATTATGAATGTGTTTACACCGATAACTACTCCTAGTGAATTAATCAATGGTCCACCACTATTTCCTTGATTGATAGATGCATCTGTCTGAATCATATCCTGATAAATATGACCGGATTCTTTTTCACCAAAATCCATATGTAAACCGCTGATTATACCTGCAGTTGCAGTCGGTAATTTTGCAATATCGAATAATCCCATCGGGTTACCAAGTGCAATCGCCCATTCACCCACGATGATATCGTCAGATGTTCCGAATTTTACAAAAGGAAAGTCGTCGCCTTCAATTTTTAACAGTGCTAAATCAGTTGGCGGGTCAGATCCAATCACTTCAGCAGTATATCGTTTTCCACCGGGGAGTGTAACTATTATTTCTAGCGCATTTTCTACTACATGAGCATTTGTTATCACATATCCATCAGAACTAACAATAAATCCTGAACCTAGACTCTCAACTTTGTATGTCCGCATTCGAGGAAAAAACCCACCCCAAAAAGGGTCAAGAAACAAATTTGTTTGACCGCGTTTGAGTTGAGTTACATTTATTCCTACAACCGCTGGAGAACACTTTTCAATGGCTAAGGTAATTGCAGTTTGTCTTGAATTATTGATTGAATTGTAATCTACTGCAACAGGTTTTTCTATAAAATAAACCACAAGTATTACGACTGCAATCACCATAACTCCTGTTGAAATAATTTTACGCATCAGTAAACTATCCTTTCTAAAAACAAACCATGTGCTGGAGCGCGAAAAACTGATAGTGTTGGATGTTGTCCATTCACAAATTGTCCAAAATCTTCTATTGTCATTCTCCCACGCGCCACTTCAACCATAGTTCCTACGAGATATCGTACCATATGTTGTAAAAAGCGATTGGCTTTTATATGATAAACAAATCCATTTTGTGTTTTCTCCCATTCAGAGATGTAAACTTTACAAATTTTGTGGTTGACTTCCGCGTTGGCTTTACAGAATGATGTAAAATTATGTTCACCTATTACACATATTGCACATTGATTTAGTATTTCGTCATCTAAATCCATGTTAAGATACCATTCAAATAGTTGAGTTATTGGTGAAAATTTATTTGTAATGTGGTAAGAATATTCTCTCTCTTTTGCTGAAAATCTTGCGTGGAAATCGTCATCCACAATTTTGCAACTAGAAATCCATATATCATTTTCGAGATGAGCATTTAATGCTTTTCGGATTTCATCGGGTTGCATATTTGTATCAAGTTTGATATTAGCAATTTGCCCCTTTGCATGCACACCGGAGTCAGTCCTACCTGAACCAATAAGAGTGATTTTCTGTTTAGGGGAAAATTTAGAAAACGCAAATTCAATATCACCCTGAACAGTTCGACAATTAGGTTGAGCCTGCCATCCGTGAAGTTTGGTTCCATCATATTCTATTGTTAGTTTATAGTTAGTGTTTTTCATAAAATAAGCAAAGAACACGAAGTATTTTCTGATTTAGGACTTATTATTGTAGATTTATTATTGTTCATATCTTTTTATCTGAAACAACCTACATTTTACTGTTCCTACATCTATCAGAGTCTCTATTTCTTCTTCTCTTCTTCCCAAATTTCGTCCATTTCTTCGAGAGTTGCTTCTTCAAGTGATCGATTTTTGGATTTCAATCTTCTCTCAATTCCTGAAAATCGTGTTTCAAATTTGGAAATAGTTTTTCGAAGTGCATCTTCTGAACTAATATTCATAAATCTTCCAAGATTGACTAATGCAAATAGCGTATCTCCCAATTCTTCTTCAATCTTTTCAAAATCACCACCACTAAATGCTTCCTCTAATTCTCTAATTTCTTCGTGAACTTTTGACCAAACCGGTTCGATTTCTTTCCAATCAAAGCCTACAAGTGCTGCTTTTTCTTGAATTCTCCTAGCTCGAGTTAAAGCAGGTAAATTTTTGGGGACACCATCCAAGTAATTTCCTCGTTTTTTTTCTTTCCGTTTAGCAGTTTCCCAATTTAACAATTCATCATCTACATTTAGGTTATCTTTATTTTTGAAAATGTGTGGGTGTCGACGAACTAGTTTATCACAGATACCTTTTAAAGAATCAGCAATTTGAAATTTTCCTTTTTCCTCGGCAATCTGTCCTTGAAACAAAACATGAAGCGTTAAATCTCCTAATTCTTCCTTCAAAGCATCTGAATTATTGTCTTCGATTGCTTCAATTACTTCATAGGTTTCTTCCAATAAATATGGAATCAAGGATTTGGAAGTCTGATCTATATCCCAAGGGCATCCACCATCACCCCTCAATTTTTTTAAAATGTTGATTAATCTCTCAAATTGTTCACAGGAGTCCGATTTAGCCAACGGTATCATCCTTGTTAACATCACATTTTTCAGGGCTTATCATCACTCTTTCAATTCGATTTCCATCCAAATGCTTTACTGTAAAAGTTCTATTTTTAAATTCAGTAAATTGCTCAACTTTAGGGATATCACCAAACTCATTGAACATAAATCCACCCAAAGTATCGTAGTCCCTATCTTCTGGAAATTCAATTTTCAGAGTTTCTTCAATGTCATAGATATTCACACTTCCATTGACGATGTGGCTTCCATCTTTCATCAGACGAATTTCACTATCTTCCTGGTCATAAGGGTCACGAATTTCTCCGATGACCTCTTCCACGACATCTTCTAAAGTTACTAAACCGGAAGTTCCACCCCACTCATCAACTACAATGGCAATATTCGTTTTTCGTAACTTGAAATCGTCTAATAATTCATCTAAATTTTTTGATTCCGGAACAAAAAAGGGTTCTCTCGATAAAGTTAGCAGACTCACTTTTGGCCTCGATCCCAATAAATATGGTAGGATATCTTTCGCGTATAGAATACAACGGATATTGTCAATTTTATTTTTGAAAATTGGTATTTTAGAAAATTGTTTTTCTTTTATGATATCCATCAACTCGTCCATAGATGTTGTAGATGATAATGCTACCATATCAACCCTAGGAGTCATTATTTCGTGGACAGTTTTATCCCGAAACTTGAAAATGGATTGAATCATTTCAGATTCCTCAGTTTTTAAAGTACCCTGTTCTTCGCTAACTTCTGCAAGTATTTTGAGTTCTTCTTCGGTATCGAAAATCTTCTCTTTTTTGACAGTAAATAATTTCATCATCAAACGAGTAATTCCATAGAATACTATCGAAATCGGATACAATAAATTCACAAACAACCGAAGCGGAAGATTAACAATCTTTGCAAATTTCTCTGAATTACGAATTGCAGTTAATTTTGGAATAATCTCACCAAATGCTAAAATTACAGTTGAGACAATCAAGACTTCAACCACAACTATTGCAGATTCAGGCCAACCTGCATTTCGAGCAATTTGTAAAGCGAGTAACGCTGAAATTGAACCTATTGCTACATTGACAATTGTATTTCCTGTTAATAAAGTAACGAGTAGTTTCTGTGGATCTTTTAGTAGATTTTTTACTTTTTCGGTAACATTATCTCGATGTGTTTTTAAATGGAAATACGCGGTCTCTGAACCTGAAAAAAATGCAGATAAAATTAACAAGACTATAAGGATAATTAATAATAACATTATAGTTTATTTGAGAATATTATCAGAAATTTTGTTCAAATAGTAATTTTCCAATTCTACCATATTTTTTTTCGTTTCAACAGCTTCGTCTTCTTCGCCTGTAAGATGTAAAACTCCGTGAATTACTAATCTTTTCAGTTCTTGACCAAACTCCTCACCAAATTCTTGAGAATTATCTTTTGCTCTGTCCAAACTGATATAAACTTCACCTTCAATATCAGAACCTTCGTCCTCCAAATTAAAAGAAATTACATCAGTATAGACATCCATGTTGAAATATTCTTTTTTAAGTTTTCGAAGTTCTTCATCATCAGTGAATATAATGTTGATTCTTCCGTTTTTTCGATTTCTGTCCGTTAAAATCGCTTTACAACAATTTTCGACAACTTCAGTGTTTATCGTTGAACTTATTTCAAATTCGTCAATGATATGGATATCAATCATACTGCTTTAAGTGATTTCAAAATCTCTCTAGAAATAATGATTCGTTGAACTTCACTTGTTCCTTCTCCAATTTCTAGAACTTTTGCATCTCGGAAAAATCGTTCAACATCATATTCTTTAATATAACCATATCCGCCAAGCACTTGAATTGCTTCTGTAGTAACTTTCATAGCAGTTTCGCTCGCAAAAAGTTTTGCCATAGCTGCTTCTTTTATTACAGGAAGATTTCGGTCTTTTTTCCAGGCGGCGTGATAAACCAAATGGCGAGTAGCTTCAATTTGAGTTGCCATATCTGCAAGTTTAAAACTAACACCTTGAAAAGCATTGATAGTTTTCCCAAATGCTTCCCGTTCTTGGGAATATTGCAGAGCAGTTTCATAAGCACCTTGTGCTGTTCCTATCGATAAAGCACCGATTGTAATTCTACCACCTGTGAGTGTCTTTAAGAACTGCTTAAATCCTTTTGAAGGATTACCTAAAACATTCGACTTTGGGATTTTCATATCTTGGAAATATACAGTTCGTGTGTCGGATGCTTTCCAACCCATTTTCTTTTCTGGAGGATCCATTGATAGACCATTGGTTCCAGCATCAACCAAAAATGCACTTACACCTTTTTCTTCACCATCTTCAACCAAGACAGCGGTAAAAATAATTACTCCAGCTTTTCCGGCGTTGGTGCAAAATACTTTTTGGCCATTTACGACAAATTCATCACCTTTTAAAATTGCTCGAGTTTGAGTTGCTCCTGCATCACTTCCTGCATTTGGTTCGGTTAAACCGAATGCTCCTAGCATTTCACCACTTGCTAATTTAGGAAGATATTTCTGTTTTTGTTCTTCTGTTCCAAACATAAAAATCGGAGCAGTTCCCAAACTTGTATGTGCCATCATCGTCGCTGCTGTTGATGGACAAACTTTCCCAAGTTCTTCAATCGCAATAACTTGAGCGAGAAAATCCATACCAGTACCACCATATTCTTCAGGCCATGGAATTCCCATTAATCCAAGCTCTGCCATTTTATCAATTGACTCTTGAGGAAAAGTTCCATTTTCGTCAATTTCTTTCGCCAAAGGTTCCACTTCATTTTGTGCAAACTCTCTGACCATTTCTCGAAGCATATTATGCTCTTCAGTAAAATATAGTTCGTTCATAATTTCCTTTTACCTATATATAATTATTTTTCGAAGTTTAAATTTATAAAATAATTCAAATGTTATTTAATTAGTTTCTGCATCATAAGGATCAACTGAAAATTCACCACATGGTTTAATATCTTTTAGTTCAAGTTGGATTTTTCTTACTCCATTCCAAATATTTTCACCAATCTCATAAACTAAATCTACTTTAGAGTTCACTAGAAGTTTCTCATAATGATTCGCCATTTTAAATCCAATGACATCGATAATACTTCTACCTGCACGAACTTGGAATTTTAGAGTATCACTTTCCCTGCCAATTAATTTTGGGAATCCAATAACTGATACATTTTGAGAAATAAACTTCGGTCTCATATTTCCCGGTCCATATGGAGCTAAAGTTGTCAAAAATTTAATTAATCTGCTGTCAAGTGTTTTGATATCTAAATTTGCATCAATTTCAATCACAGGACTAAGTTTATCGGGAGAAATCCAAGTCTTTGAAATTTTAGTAAATTTAACTCTAAATTTGTCGATATTTTCCTTTTTGATTGTCAAACCTGCTGCAATTGGATGCCCCCCAAATCCTTCAAGTAAATTGTTACATTCCGAAAGAGCATCATACATATTGAAACTAGGGATGCTCCTGCAAGATCCTGTACCAAAACCATCATCGTTAACTGAGATAACAATAGTTGGACGATAATATAGTTCTTTAATTCTTGAGGCTACGATTCCAACTACACCGTGATGCCAATTTTCGTTGGACAGTACAATCGCATGTTCATCTTCTAAATCGTGTTCGGAGTTTACTTGATAAATTGCTTCGTCCACTACATCAGCAGTTATTTTCTGTCTTCTGATATTTTCAACTTCCAGTTCATTTGCTAGTTCCCTGGCATACACTGGGTTATCCGTTGACATAAGTTTTACAGCCCTTCCAGCATCGCCCAATCTTCCTGCTGCATTAATCCTTGGAGCTATCCAAAATACTAATCTACCCACAGTAATATCCTTATTTAAAAGACCTGCTGTTTGAAGAAGAGCTCTAATACCAGGCTTCCTACTATTCTGAATCAATTTTATTCCATGTTCAACTATAATCCTATTTTCATCAATGATAGGAACAATATCAGCTGAAGTTCCCAAAGCAATTAAGTCACTATGTTGCCAAGCAAGTTCGTGGTCTAAATTCTCTCGTTGAGTTATCGCCAATGCAAGCTTGAAAGCAACTCCAGCTCCACATAGTCCTTTAAAGGGATAGTTACAATCAACTTGGTTTGGATTTAAAACTGCATAAGCATTTGGTAGTTTTTCATCAGGAACATGGTGGTCTGTGACAATAACATCAATATTCTTCTTATTGGCATATTCTACTAAATCAACTGCATTAATACCACAATCGCAAGTGATTACAAGATCAGCACCAATCATTTCAGTAAATTTGATTCCTTTTTTGGATAAACCATATCCTTCGGTAATCCTATCTGGAATGTAAAAATGAACATCGGCATCAAGAGATTTTAGAAACAGATATAACATTGCAATTCCTGAAGTCCCATCAACATCATAATCACCAAAAACTAGGATCGGTTTTTTCTTTTTAATTTGGTCCAATATTTTGTCAACCGCAATATCCATATCTTTCATTAAAAAAGGATCATGAATTTTGGATTTCCCTGAATAGAAAAAACTACGAGATTTTTCTCTATCAGTGATTCCTCTGAGAGTCATAACTCTTGCGTAAACATATGGTAGTTTGAACTCGCCTGCTACTTGCTTTACCAGTAAGTCATCAACTTGTTTATATTTCCAAATTAATTCCAATTCACTCCAAAATAATAATCTGAGATCAGTCTATAAGCCGAATTCTGTATCTTCCGTCGAAACGAAACCGATGGTTATTCATCTAGTTCGAATTTCACAATCCGAATCTTGCAATCTACCCATCCCTCCTGTAACAACGAAGCGGATCACTTCGCAACCAAAGTTGTTGGGATTGTTTGATCTTGCTCCAAGTGAGGTTTACCCGGCTTCTGATGTTACCATCAAAACCGGTGGTCTCTTACACCACCATTTCACCCTTACCCCGTAATCGAGGTGGTTTACTTTCTGTTGCACTTTCTGTTTCCTCATTGAGGAACCCTCCCGTTAGGAGGCACCCTATCCTGTGGAGTTCGGACTTTCCTCTCCGACAAATCGGAGTAACCATCCGACTGATCTCAAATTTTTAAATAGATAGTAGTTAGAGTAAGGGAATTGGAGATTTTGGTTAATCTCGGTTCTGTTCACAAGATTCACTACTACTCTCCTCCGTTAACTCTTATCCCTTTCCTCCCACTTACTATTCTTCCCAATACAAATAAACACCACAACAAGGGCAAGTAATCAGATTATCGTTCCGCTTAATCTCGATGATTGACTGTGGAGGTAAAGAATTGTAACACGATCCACAAGATCCTCGAGAAATTGGTGAAACAGCAATCCCCTCTCTTGCTACTTTTACTTTTTCATAATTGTTGATGTAATTTGTATCAATTTTTTTAGCAAATTCTGTTCGCCTTTGTGATAATTCTCTTTCTTCTGCTTCTGTGTCAGATAACGATTTGTTTAATTCTTCTTTGCTATTTTTTAAATTTTCAGCAAATGATTCAATCTTTAACTCATTTCTTTTAATTAAATCTGTCAATTCAGTTTTTTCTTCCTCAAATTTTATAATATTTTCTTCCGATTCTTGAATATTATTCTTCATTGTATCAATCTCTGATAACAGTGCATCATATTCTTTGTTTGTTGTAACAAGATAAAGTTGATCTTTATAATGTTTAAGTTTTACTTGGTTGTCATCAGTACTAGAATTGATTTTCCTTAAATCGCTATCTAACTCAATAATTTTATCAGATTTTTCAGTATTTTCTTTCGATAATGAATTTATTTGGTCTTCTAAATTTTTAACTTGAAATGGAAGGTCTCCCCTTAACTCTTCTAGTTCATAAAGCCGGTTGTCAATTCTTTGTAATTCTATCAAGTTATGAAGTACAATTTTCATTATTTATCACTCTCCTGTTTAGTTAGGTATAAAAAATGCACCAAATTAGGTGCATTCCAAGTTTATTTATTTGTTTGTATAGATTCTTCTACCGATTTTAGTTTTCTTAGTCTTTTCATATTTTACCATCCGTAAATAGCCAGCAAATTTAGTACTAAATTTAACAATTTACCAAGAGATGAAATTGAAATTTGTGACACTTGGATAGACCTTGTTTACAGATTTGTAATTTAAAAGTATTTTATTAT
>CAZSJY010000042.1:0-16392 GCA_964607375.1 uncultured bacterium | reverse complement strand
CCTGTTATCATTTTTGAAATTTCAACTAACTCGTCTAAAATAGGTTGCACAATTTCTTCTGCAATTTTGAAGAGAAGAATTGAAATATTAGAAGAACGTTTCCAAATATCTAAATCTTGAAACCTAAAATACTTCATATTCAACTCCCTGCTCAACGCTACTTGCTAAATGCTCTTTAAAGCCTTTTCAAAATCTGCAATGATATCATCAACATTTTCCATACCAACAGCAATTCGGATTGCATTTGGTTTGAGTGAAGCCAATGCTCGGCCTTCTTCACCTTGTTGTTGGTGAGTAGAAATTGCATTTAATGTTGCAACCGTTTTCACTCGACCAAGGTCAGTTGCACGCCAAGTCATTTCTAACCCATCATAGAATTTTCGTGCGTTTACTGAATCACCATCATTTTGTTCTTTAATTTCAGCAAGAAGCATAAATCCGTAAGCGTTTTTATCGCTATCTACGAGTTTCATATATTTTTTGGCTAAATCGTAAGCGTGATAACTCCCTAAGCCCGGATAGTAAACTCTATCCACTTTGGGATGATTTTCAAGATATTTGGAAACAGTCATTGCAGTTTCACTCATTTGTGCTATTCGTGAGCGAAGAGTTCGCATATCATTTAATGTTAATATAGAACCCATTGGGTGTAAACCCGGCCCATTATCACGATATGGCCATAGTTTCGCCCAAACTGCAAAATCCGCTTTCATTTCATCAGAACCAACTTTACTTATAATATTTTTTCTAGCAGTTAACAAGCCAACAATTGTTGTTCCATTTGTAGCCATCACTTTGGTTGCTGATTGAACTACAATATCACATCCAAATTCAAGAGGTCTTGTTAAGGCTGGAGATGCACAAGTTGCATCAATAATCAGAGGGATTCCGTTTTTATGAGCCAAGTCTGCAACTTTCTCAATATCAAAAATATCAACAGATGGATTTGAAGGAAATTCACCATAAACAAATCGAGTGTTTTCATCAATTAGTGAGGCCCATTCATCTAAATCAATAGGATTTTTAACCCACCGAACCTCTATACCTTGTTCTTCTCTTCGGCGAATCCAAAATTGTTGAAACGAACCACCATACACTTTTGCAGATGCTACAAAATTCATAGGTCCCATGGAATCATCTTTTACCAAAAAAGGATCAGTTGCGGTTTTGATTGCACTCATTCCACTAGCGGTTGCACAACACGATGCCTCGATATCCGTTCCGTAAGTTTCTAAAAGCGCGGTAGTTTCTTCTAAAAAAAAGTTTGATGGATTTGCAATCCGTGAGTAACACCAAGTTGGCATTTGATATGATAATCCAGCTTCCATTTCAGCAGAATTTTCGTAAGCTTGAGCGGTAGATAAATAAGTAGGTTCCATAATAGAACCACTATTGCTTTCAAGTGCAGTTTGCAAATCATAAAGTCCGTGAACAGCGATGGTATCAAATTTACGAGTTTTCGCAATTTTAATTTTTTTTAATCGATTTTCAGCCATGTTCTGACCAATCTCAATCCAATATTGTAAATCCTTCTTTGCCATAATAATCCCTTTTTGAAATAATTGTATAAGATACTGTGTTGAAATTTAATACTGTTAGCGCACATATATCCAATATAATATTCTGTGTCAAGAAGTACATTCAGAATATTATTTAGATATTAGCAGATTATGTGATAGAATGTTTTGGTAATTATGGTTTGTGTGTGATAACCGTTGTGCTAATTCCACCGCGTGAGTGAAAGTTGCCGATGACCTCAATTTTATGTGGAGAACAGGCTTTATAAAAATCATCCATAATACGGTTAGTAACCTCTTCATGGAAAATGCCTATATTTCGATATTTAACAATATAGAGTTTTAGCGATTTGAGCTCTACAATATGTTTATGTGGGATATAATTAATTTTAATTTCAGCAAAATCTGGTAGACCAGTCTTTGGACAGACGCAGTTAAACTCAGGAATTGAAATGTTTACCTCATACTCTCTGTTGGGATATTGATTGTCCACAATTTCGAGATCGGCTGAGTTTGGTAAAGTTTTATTTTCCATTTTGAATGTTTCCTTAAATGAAAAAGGGCGTTAAAAACGCCCTTGAATAATTTTTTGAGTAAATTACTATCTACCTTTTTTGGGCGGACGAACTTTCCTTCTTCTTTTATGAGATCTTTTCTTTTTTACTTCGTCGGTTAAAACACCATAACCAGAAGAATTATCAGCTAAACCATCAGAAAATTGTGGCGTGGTTGTTACAACCATGACCACAGAAAGTGGACCTGTGTCAACGGTTCGTGATGCATCCTTCATTGTTGTAGAAAAACCCACAACACACATAATCCCTAAAATTAGTAAATATTTCAGTCCTTTTCTCATAATAAATATACCTTTCTCCTCCTTTGCGCCTATCTAAATATAAGAGAAATAGTTTATATGAAAAACTACAATTTTGTAACAAACCTTAAAAAGGTAAGTCTTCACCCCCTGTTTCAGTACTAGAATCAGAGACTCCAGCAGACTCCTCACCAGAGTTTTCACCCTTCCATTCAAGAGGGGTTATACTGTCACAGATTATTTCTGTAGTTTTCCGAGAGTTGTCATCTTTATCTTTCCAAGCCCGAGTTCGTAAACGCCCTTCTACATACACAAGTTGGCCTTTTTGGATATATTTGGTTACAAAATCTGCAGATTTATTCCATGCAGTAATATTATGCCATTCGGTATGTTCTTGTTTTTGGTTATCAGCATTTACCCAAGATTCGTTAGTTGCTATGGAAAAACTAGCAGTTGACGCACCGCTTGGTGTAAATCTACCTTCAGGTTTATTACCTATGCGTCCGACTAAGTGAACTTTGTTTACGCTACTTCGTTGCATATTATCTCCTTTTGTTATTAGCAGTTTAGTGTAAGCTTTTCTATTTACTCGAAACAGCTTGGACGGCTGATTGAATATGAGAAAACGCTCGCTAAACTAACAATAATGTAGATCTATCTGCAAGTATTTTATTTTAGATCTTTTTGGGCAAACAAAGTGTAAACTTAGACCACTGGCTTTTTTCACTTTCTATTTTTAACTTTCCACCTTGAGCTTCTACAATTTTTTTAGTAATAGAAAGACCCAATCCAAATCCTCGAATTCTTTTACTTTTATGGATATCTCTTCTAAAAAATGGAGCAGTAATTTTCTCAATCTCATCTTGACCAATCCCAGACCCAAAGTCCTTAACGGTTATTTCTAAATACTTATCAATTGAATTTATGATAATTTCAATAGGATTATTATTACCACCATATTTTATAGCATTATCAATTAAATTCCTAAGAGCTAAACTAATTTTAGTTTCATCTAAAGATATCTTATCATTATGTAAGCTACTTATCACTTTGATACTTTCTTCAGAATTTGGGAACATCGCCACAACTTTTGCCACAAGATTATCTACATATACTTCTGTAATTTCCAAATTAGAATATGGCGTTGATAATTTATCGGATAGTAAAATATTAGAAATTATATCATCAATAAATGCAATTTCAATTTTAAGTTTAGCGGTGTTTTTGTGTTTTGGTAACATTTCTGACAATAAGCGCATTCTAGCAAGTGGAGAACGAAGTTCGTGACTTATATCTGATAATAAAAGTTGCTTTTTTTCAAGCAAGTCTTTGATATCTGAAATCATTCTGTTTATGGTTTTAGATAAACTAGCAAGCTCGTCTTCACCAATAATTGGAATTTTGGATTCTAAGTCCCCCTTCTCTAATGCATCGACTCTATTTCTCATCAAATATACTGGCTTTAAGTATCTTCTAAAAACAAGATAAAGGATAAACATAAAAACCAAATTCATTATTGCAGCTGGAATAAACCGTATCCATAGATCTGATTTTGGTGTATAATCTATAGCAAGGTAATATTTGTAAACCCCATTATCAGCATGTGCTGCTGTGTAGTGACCAATTTCGCCAAAAGAGATATAATGCGAGATGTTAATATTGTACATTTCTCCAAGAAATTTACTATCAGAAAAACTTGTATAATCTAACTGTTGTGGTAAAAAACTTTCAGGATAATGCCAAACAACTGAATTATCTTTATATATTATGCACATCATTTTAAGATTATTCAAATCTTCTTCTATTTTTGTAGTATCTATTGGGATTCCCCAAGAAGAAACCATTTCAGAATAATAATAGTATTCGTGAGCATCCAATATTGTGTCTTGTTCCTGGTAGGAAAATGTGACTACCCAGTAAATCACAGAAATAAGTAAAATTGAAAAAGCAACAACTATAAAACCAATTCGTATAAATAGTCTTTTTTTAAATAGTTGGAGAAAAGGAATTTTAATTTTTATAAGTTCCTACAAATTTGTAACCAATACCGTGAATTGTTTTAATAAGCTCTTCTGATTTAGTTACTTTGCTTAATTTAGTCCTCATTCTACTAATTAAAACATCAACAGACCTGTCAAATGCTTGCCAGTGAATACCACGAATACTCTCGACTAAAAAGTCTCTATCGAGAACTTCTCCAGCATGCTCTGCGAGCAAAACTAGAGCTTCTATTTCAGTAGTTGATAGTTGAACAATTTCACCTTTAAATGTAACTTCTTGCCTTAATTTATCAATGACCAATCCTTCGTTAAATTCTAGAATATCTAACATGGATTCAGGAGCTTGGCTTCGGCGTAGTATAGATTGAATTCGTGCTAAAAGTTCGCGTGGTTCAAATGGTTTTGGCATATAATCATCGGCACCAAGTTCTAGGCCAACAATTCTATCTGAAACGTCACCTTTTGCTGTCAGCATTACAACTGGAATAGCGGAGGTTTCACGAATTTTTCTTAAAACTTGAAAACCATCCATCTCTGGCATCATAACATCAAGAACAACTAGGTCAACATCGTTTTTGTTTAAATATTCTATTCCCTTTTCCGGGATATGTTTTGAAACAACATCGTAATTGAAAGAAGATAAAAATTCTTCAATGAGCTCCGTCAACTGTTCATCATCATCTATAATCAATATTTTTTGTGACATAATGTCCCCTTATAAATGTAAAGTATTAGCTTATCAATCTCCCAGGGGGAGACAGTTCTTTCTTCATTTTTTCTACACGCTTGTTAAATTCCTTATCATTTTTCATTTTTTTCTCGATAGTCCTACAAGCATGAATTACGGTAGAATGATCCCTCCCACCCAGATGAATTCCTATATTAAATAATGAAGAACTTGTTAATTCTCTTGACAAGTACATCGCAATCTGCCTAGCAAGTGCAACTTCCATTTTTCTACCCTTTCCTGCTAGTTGCCGAACGGATACTTGCATTTCTTTGCCTACAAACTTAACGACATGATCAATAGTAATTTCTGCAAAAGCGGCTTTTCCTAAAATATCTTTTAGTACTCGTTGGGTAAGAGACATATCAATATCTTCTCTTCTAAGTGATGAATAAGCTAAAATCCTAATCAAAGCTCCCTCTAATTCCCTAACATTTCCTTTTATGCTTAAGGCAATGTATTCTGTAATTTCAAAAGGAATTTCTAAGTTATCAGATTCTGCTTTTTTCATGAGAATCGCAATGCGTGTTTCTAGGTCTGGTGCTTGAATATCAACAAATAATCCAGATTTGAATCTTGAAACAAGGCGATCTTTTAATCCAACAAGTTCATCGGGATGCCTGTCAGATGTTAAAACAATTTGTTTCCCTCTTTGATAGAGATCGTTAAATAAATGAAAAAATTGTTCTTGTGTTTGACCTTTCTTTTGAAAAAATTGCACATCATCCAATAATAGGATATCTACATTTCTATATGCAGAGGAAAATTCAGTGGATTTATTTGATTGTATCGCTTTAATAAAATCCAACATAAATTTTTCACTTGTAAAATAGACCACTCTCGTAGTTGGATTTTGGTGAATTGAGAAATTACCGATCGCCTGGAGTAAATGAGTTTTACCAAGACCTGTATCGCTATAAATTAAAAGAGGATTGTAAGGTGTTTGCCCAGGATTTTCCGCGACCGACATTGCTGCTGCCTTGGCGAACTGGTTACCCTTGCCTTCGATAAAATGATCAAATGTGTATTTTCCATTTAACTGAGTTCTTTTTTGATATCCTTGAGGAACTGGCTTTTCTTTTGGGAGTAAAGTGGGGATATCATCGGATGACTTTTTACTGACAACCACACTATAATTTACAATAAGAGGATGTTTGGCATATTCCTTGACAGAAGTATCTATTAAATGGCGATATTTAGATTCTAACCATTCGTAATGAAATTGATTTGGAACCTGAAGAATGATTTCCTCTTGATTTATCATGGATACTGTAACTCCCGCAAACCAAGTTTGATATGCTTGTTCAGGAATTCGATCCCGTATATAACTTAAACAATTATCCCAAAACTGTTCTTTATCCAACAGATACCTGCAATTTCTTAATCTTCGTGATCACAACAATTATTCACAATTTATTCACAATTGTAAATAAACACCAGCTAAAATTCGGAACTTAAATAATACTAAATCAAGTATTTTAGTTTTTTTATGTTCTATGTGATTTCAACTACAGGAATAACATCTATCAAAGAATCCACTATTATTGAACCTGTAGACATTAGTTTTTCTTTAGAATGATGTCCTGATGGAACTAGTACACAATCAATTTCCATTGTTTTAGCAACCTCATAATCGTGTACCGTATCTCCAATGAGTAAAACTTCATTAGTAGATTGCGGTATAGATTCTATTAGTTTTAGTCCATTATCAGTTTTGCTATGAGCATAGTGATTGTTTAGCCCAACAATTTTACTGAAATAATAACCAATTTGAAAATCAAACAACAACTTTTCTAAAGAACTTTGTTTTTGTGCAGAAAGAATGGATTGATATATTCCTAGATTACTGAAAGTTTCCAAAATAAATTTAGCATCTTGTTGTAGGATTAATTTGTGACTATTTTTGTAGTATTCGTCTATAAATTCCGTTCCAGATACTGTGAAGGGTTCTTTTTCAAAATCGAAACCCAAAAGTTCATAATATTTGATTACAGGAAAATCAAAGACTTCTTGATATTTCTCATTAGTAAGTTTTGGCATATTCCTGCGGTGTAACACCCTGTTCATCGCTTGGACGCACAACCATGCATCATCTAATAGAGTACCATTCCAATCCCATATAATATGTTTATATTTCATTTTTTGTTTATTTCAATTTTATAACTTGATTCGGTTTTAGATTTTGCAGGAACAATTATAGAAAATTGAATTGTAGAGGCATCTAGTTTTTCAAAATCGTGTGTATTATTGTAAATTTTCCAATCTCCGTAGATATTTTCCTTCCAATGAACTCTTTCTGGCTTGTCTTTACTATTTTTAAATACTGCTTTAATTGTGAATTCTTCTTCTTTTCTACTATGTTCATAATGTGATGTTGTAAAATTTGCTACAATATCTGCTGTTTTACCAACCTCTAAAGAAACAACCGAACCTAATTGAATAACTTCAACTTCATCAGATCCAACAAAATACAAGCTATTATTTTGATTTTCATAGACCTTTATCAAACCTGCAGGCAGATGGTAATCTGATACATCTTCAGACTTAAACGATAATTCGATTGAAGCGGGATTAGGTATCTTATTTTTGGTATCTCTACGATAAAGAGAATGATTAAAGTGATATGTTTTGTTTACTTGTATCTCTTTAGGTTTAATGAAAATAATTTGTTTTTCACTTCCTGAAGGTAGATTGATTGATGTATTGATATTAAATACAACATAATCGTCTAATTTCTGAGCGATACTTCCCAAGTCATCATTAGAAGCACTTTTATGACCAAAAGATGCAGTTTCAATTCGATCTCTACCGTTAGCAAAAGGCTTGTGGCGAGATGGTATCTGATTAATGTTACCTGAAATCAAAGAAACATCAACATTATTATAATTGATATTACTATGGTTCCAGATCTCATGCCATGCAGAAATTTCTGCATTTCCATTTTCTTTAATCAACAACTCATAATCCGCAGACCATCCAAATGGATTTGCAATATAACTAACGGTAGCTGATGCATGTTTTTTAACAACGTTACTGTTTATTAACAAATATGGCACATCGTTGAGATTGTTTGGAATTTTAGGGAAGATATATTCAAAATTAGAAGATGTAATTATTTTTCCATCAATTTCAAAAATGGGATGATTATTGAAAGAAACTATCTTTGCAGGAGAAGAAAATATTGTTTTTCCATTCTCATTATACTTTTCCAAAACAATCTCTTTACCTAAAAAAGATTGCAATAGAGCATTTTTAGTTATTGGGTTATATATAAATTCTTTAGTTGTTGCTTCAAATTCTACAGACTGAACCATAATAGAATTTGAATTTGAAGATCGAGGAAGTCCAACAAATTTAAGTGTGTTGTATCCTGCAGCAGGAAATTTTATAATTCTTGTTTCTTCGATAAATGCCTTAGATGGATGGTAGATGTTTAGCTTTATATCATCTTTGTCAGATGGCTCAGATATGGTTTCTGTGCTAAATGAAACCGATGTTAAAATTAAAATCCATAAATATTTCATTGTTTCTCCTGTGAATTTGTTCTTATTTGAGCAGTAAAACTAATGCAAATTGTAGAGTTAAAAAAGTATTGTTTATTTTTTTCCAAATTTTACAGATTTCTGGTTTGGGGTTGTATGTATTTTCTATTAGATTACCACGGCAAAACAGAGCATTGTTTATGAAAAAATCAATCATATTTTTCTTTTTATCTTCGCTTTGGCTGTTTTCTCAGTCATTTTCTACTGAATCTCAAATAATTCCTATAGTAGATACAGGAGATGTTAATAATAACGGAATTCCTGATTTTTTAGCTTTCAACGGAGAAAGTGTATTCAGAACAATTTATTTGTATGAAATAGACGATAGTGGTCCAAAAGTGCTATGGAAATACGCATTGTCTCCTGCCAAAGTAGGTTATTTTGTTGATGCGGTTGTTGGGGACTTTAATGGGAATAATTTACCTGAAATAATTTTAATCTCTTCATTAGAAAATTCATACGATATGTTTTATATTTTTGAATTGATAGGTGATGGTTTTGGTCCAGTTCCTCAAAATATAAAAAAATATCCATTGAATAATTCTTCAGTTCTAAGGCCTACAAAAGCTCATAATATTAAATGGGATGATGATAAAGATGATGAATTTCTCCTGATTTTTAGCAGCCCAGGGCGAAGTGGATTTATCTGCGATTATGAAAACAATGAAATTTTGGTAGTTGAAAGTATTGGGAAAAACTTTTTGCAACAAACCCATTCTCCGATCTTATCTTCTGTATGTGATTTTAATAATGATGAATTAGAGGATATTGTACTAATAAATAACAGTAATTCTCCTGTAGGCAATGTTTATTTGAATGGGATGAGTGAGTCAATTCCTTTAAATCTACCTGAAGAGAGGATAAACTCTATTTCTGTAGATGGTGTTGGTAAAATGTCCTTTGTAACTGAAGAAAACAATCCGTATTCTTCCTACTTTACAGATTCATTATTTATTACTGAACCAATCACAAAAGCGTGCCAAATAGACCTATCTGGTATAAGTTCTATTTTATTTTTTGCTGAAGATGTAAGCAATATAGTTTCATTATTCCTTGAAGATTTTGAAATGTTAATTTTTACTCACGGAGGCAACAATCCTGAAATTGCATTTTATAAAATTCAAATTGACAAACCACTAACAGAAAATCAAAGTGATTTAATTGTGAATGATCATCCTGATTTTATTTTAGAACCAGAAGATGTTTTAGAGTATCAAGTTTCAAAAAATGAATTTGCTAAATTTCTATTATTTGAAAGCACTACAATGCCAAATGGAATGAAATTTGACACAGAGAATTTTAAGTTACACTGGAAACCAAATAAAAGACAACTTGGATTGTGGAAAGTACAATACAAAACAATTTACAGGAAACCAGGAAACCTAGAAGAAACAATTAATGCTGACTTTCAAAAAGTTGAACTAAATGAAGAAATAATTACGAAATTAGATAGTTTCGTTGTTTATGTAAATTCTCCTCCAATTTTTGATAGCAATATCACAGAATTTTCTATAGTATCTGGAGATACACTTACATATAATCTCAAAGCATCAGATGCAAACACAAATTCCAAGTTAAACTTCTCGTTTGTATCAAATTATAATCAATCTGGAGAGGTATCAGAAGATGGCTATTTTCAATTTATAGCAACTGACGAAGATGTGGGTAAAATCAATTTCCCTTTAATTGTTACAGATGGGTTTGCTTCTGACACGATATCATTATTAGTATCAGTCCACTCAAAAATTATTTTAGATAGTGACAGTACTATTTTCAATGTTAATGTTGGAGAAGAACTTGAAATCAAAGTCGTACCTGAGATTGCAAACCCAACAACCCAATTTGTTTTTAAATTAATCGATTACCCCGAAAATATGAGAATTAACAGTAAAGGAGTTATTCAGTGGATTCCTACCTACACTCAGATTGATACACAGCGTTTCGTTGTTTCTGTTGCAGATAACTACGCTCAATCTTCAATTGATATGTTTGTGTATGTTAATGCACCTCCAATAATATCTTCACGACCATCTAAGCAAACTATTGTAAAGACTAATGAAGAATGGGAGTTTCCTCTTGGTAGTTTTGACGCAAACACAAATTCTGTTTTAACATGGAAATTACTCGATTCACCTAATAATATGATTATTGATTCTTTGGGAGTACTCAAATATAAACCGAATTCTCTAGGATGGTTTGAATATTCTATAGAACTTAGTGATGGTATTTCTACTGCAGAATTTCAAGGAGAAATATATGTAAATTCTCCACCAGTAATTTTAACTGAACCTCCAACCTTGGCAACTTGCGGTGAGAGATATAGTTATTTTATGGATGTGTCTGATTCAAATTTAGTAAACCCATTTGCAAAAGATTCAATTAATGCACTATTTTATCAATTGCTAGATGCTCCAAGAGGAATGGAAATTAACACTGATGGAGAAATTACCTGGGTACCAGCCGATAATCAGTTTGGTAAATCATCTTACTCCGTATTAGTTAGTGATAAGCATTTGTTTGACAAACAAGATGTAAATTTGTTTGTTAACTCACTCCCAGTATTAATTTCGTATGATAGCATAAGCGTTAGAATTAATCAAGAAATTGTTCATAATATTTTGGTAGAAGACCTAAACCTTAACGATACAATTACTTTTTCAATTTCCGAGAATACTGTAGGTCTTGAGTTCGATACAGCACAAGGAATTATTCGCTGGGTCCCAAGCCGAGAACATGCAGGCAACCACAATTTTATAATTAATTGCTCTGATGGACACCAAAACATCAATGTAAAACAAATCCTGAAAATATTCGTATATGATTATCCTCAATTTAAAAACTCACCAAATGAGGAAGCTTATGTTGGATTAAAATATGAATTTATTCCAGTAATATTAGATTTTTTGGGTGATTCTAATACTTCTTTTTCAATTGACAGCTCAACATCATCGAGGATTGCATTAGAAAAATCGACAAATTCAATTGTGTGGATACCAGATTCAACAGATATTGGACTTCATAGTTTTACAATAAAAGTTGTCGATCGGTTTGGATTAACTTCCTCTAAGAGTTATAATGTAACTGTTTCGGCTAATCCGTGTGAAAATGGGGAAGATGAGAATGTCGAATTTGATACAACAAATATAAAAACAGAACCAACAATTCGAGACTCTTTGATTTTACCCAAAGAGGTTATTGATGAAAATAATTCTATATTACCTAGTGAGGAATAGTTGAATTTCAGAAGTGTAAATATCAAGTATGTTTATAAGTCTGTTGCAGTATAACCATATAGAATAAGAAAGCAATTATGGACTTAACATCAATAATTACTATAAGTTAGAAGAAATTAACGAAAAGTTAATACTGCAGTATAGGTTCGATAATCAATTTGTTATCTCCAGCTACTTTTCTAATTGTACATTAATCTATATTTTACCATTTTCTTAATATTTCAAGTAAATCCACTACACGATTAGAATAACCCCATTCATTATCGTACCAGTTTAGTGTTTTGATAACTCTACTTTCAATAACCGCGGTAAATGGTGAATCATAAATTGATGAATATGGATTTCCAATAATATCTGATGAGACTATCGGTTTATCAGAAACACTCAATATATTTTTCATTCTATCTGAATTAGATGCAACTTCTACAGCTTTATGTATCATATCAATTGTAACATCTTTTTCAACTTCACATACAAGGTCAACCACAGAACCATCTGGCACAGGAACTCGTGATGCTATTCCATCTAGTTTTCCCGCAAGCTCTGGTATTACTACACCAACAGCCTTTGCAGCTCCGGTTGTGGTTGGGATAATGTTTTCTGCAGCAGCCCTGCTTCTTCTCCAATCTTTGTGAGGGACATCAGCTAATCGTTGGTCGTTTGTATAAGCATGTACTGTATTTATCACACCTTCAACAATTCCAAAAGATTCGTGAATAACTTTAGCCATTGGGGCAAGACAGTTTGTTGTGCAACTTGCATTTGAGATTATTTTATGTTCAGGTAGTAGGCCGTCTTCATTAACACCCAACACAACAGTATAATCAATTTCATCCTTGGCAGGAACGGTGAGTACAACCCGATTAGCCCCTGCATCTAAATGTGATTCAAGCAACTCTTTAGTTCTAAAAATCCCTGTTGCTTCTACAACTGCATCAATTCCCAAATCTTTCCAAGGAAGCTCAGAAGGGCTGTTAATCGTAAGCATTTTTACTTTATCTTGAGAAGTTTGAAGAACATCTCCTTTTAAGGATATTTGTTCATCAAAGCGACCCATTACTGTATCATATTTTATCAAATATTCGAGTGCTTTATGATCAAACAAATCATTAATTGCAACAACTTGAATATCTTTATGCTGATTTAATATCCTAAAAACCGCTCTACCAATTCGACCTAAACCATTAATTGCAACTCTCATAATTAACTCTTCTTTTTGTTGAGATTGTAATATGCTAGAATAATATCGAGAATTCTACACGCTTGACTGTAACCGTTGTCATACCAACAAAGAGTTTTGATAATTCTATTTTTTGATTTCATAGTTCCAGACAAATCAAACAATAAACTGTGTGGATTTTCCAAAACATCACTTGATACAATTGGATCTTCCGTAACTTCAACTAAATCAGGTAATTGTTGAGATGCAGTAATCATTTTATCATTTATATCTAATGCAGACACATTATGATCATCAAAAAAAATCGTTGTATCTAATAATGAACCTTTTGGTATTGGCACATTTAGAGCAATTCCATCTATTTTGTTTTTAAACTCAGGCATTATTAACTCAATCCAACTTGGGGTTGGACTATCATTTGGGATTATGTTTTCTGAAGCAGAACGACTCCTCCGAAAACTTTCACCAACAGTATCTTGCAAGGGTTGATCGCTTGTATAAGAATGGACAGTAGTCATCATAACTTTATCAATACTCAATTCTTGAGATAAAACTTTCAACATTAGTGCAAGTGCATTAGTAGTTGATGAACCAGCAGAAATGAGTTTGTCACTATGTTTTATTGTGTGGTCATTCACTCCCATAATGACAATCCTGTCAATTTCTTCTCGAGGTAGAGCAGAAATAATTACTCGATTTGCTCCAGATTGCAGATGTTCCTCCATCTGTATTTTTGAGCAAAATTTATGAGTAGCATCTACAACTATATCAACCCCTAAAACATTCCAAGGTACATCCTTTGGGTTAGTTCCTTGAAGCAAGTTAGATTTTGTTCCATCTCTAATTAAGTAGTTATTTTCAAGAAGAATATCGCTACTTTGCGAATTTTCAGATTGAAGAAGGTAATGTAAAATTTCTGGTTTGCCAATATCACTAATTGCTACTATTTCAATGGAAGGATGTTGTTTAGTTAATGTATAAAATATTCGCCCAATTCGACCGAACCCCATTATCCCAACTCTTATTTTCTTTTTATTCATTTCTAAATGTTTATATGTCAGATATTCTTCTCAAATTTACAAACGATATTGTTTATTTCAAAATTTATAAAATTTATAGTTCCAAATATCACTCATTATTTTCTGTATATTACAGGCAAAGAAAATAACAAAAAATATATGACTGATAATCCACAAAAACCTCTAACAAAGAGCACACAAAAAACCATTAGGTGGACTAAAACAGCTGATAATAGATTGAACAAATTAGAATTACAAGTTAGTAATATAGAACTAAAATTACAGAAAATCGTCAAGCAAATAGAATCAACATCTAAATCGACTATATATTCTGTAAGAAAACAACAATGAAACGCCGTGTAACTCAAGTAACAAAAGTATCAGCCAAGGTTGATGGACGACTAAAACACCTCGAATTGCGTTTAGCCAAAATTGAAAAAATGGTTGATTTTATAGAAAAACACCTTTCAATGAAAAGAAAGCAAACATCTTCACAAAGTTACACTTACACAGTAACTACAAAGAAAAATAATTAGTTTTAAGAATAAGAAGAATTTCTTCTAAATTTATTGGGCAGTATTTTACTGCCCTTTTGAATTTTGGTAAATTGGAGTGAAATAGTGTATCAAGGTGAAATATTCTCTTTATTAAGTGCAATGCTGTGGGGTTTGGCAGTAGTTTATTACAAACAAGCAGGAGATTCTGTTTCTCCTGTAGCTTTAAATCCATTTAAAACTATAGTAGGATATATTTTATTTCTATTAACCGGACTATTAATAGGACAACCAATATTTTATGAAATTAGCAAAACAGGAATAACTTCTAACGATTATTTTTGGCTAATACTTAGTGGTGCCGTTGGTATTGGAATTGCTGATGCTATATTTTTCAAATCACTAAATATTTTGGGTGCTGGAATTTCTGCGATAGTTGACTGCCTATATAGTCCGAGTATAATTATTTTGTCATTCTTTTTATTAGGCGATAGACTTAACCCTCAGCAGACAGTAGGTTTTTTGATTATTATTGGAGCAATTGTGTTTGCTACTCTTAAAATTCAAAGCGTTGATATAACTCGCAAACAGTTCTGTTATGGTGTGTTTATGGCAGCACTATCTTTTGTGCTTATGGGGTTAGGTGTAATTTGGATCAAACCAATTCTAACAAGCTTCAAAAATGAAGTTGGTGTGTTAATATGGATTTCTGGTTTCAGATTGTTACCAGGGTCGATTGTTTCATTGATTATTTTCCTAATAGTTAATTCCAAGCGTGACCTTGTAACACCTTTCAGAAACTCCAAAATATGGTCACCTTTGTTAAAGGGTTCTATCATTGGCTCTTTCGTTGCGGTAGCATTTTGGATGATTGGAATGGCACATGCAAAAGTTTCTATAGCTAGTATTTTAAATCAAACTGCTGCGATATTTTTATTTATATTCTCAAGGGTGATTTTGAAAGATCCTATTACTAAACGAAGAGTAGTTTCATTAATAGGAGCGTTAATTGGTGTGTATATTGTATTAATAGGATAGCTTTTCAAGTTAGGAAAACCCTCTTATGTAGTAGTAATTTCTCCTTATAGTTTTTGAGGAATTATGCGTAATCGATTTGTAATCTTGTTAATTTTATGCTCTATTACCACCCTATGTGGAGTGGATATCGAAGACCTATCTTTTGGCGAAGAGTCAACTTTTGAAGTTGTAACTTGGAATATCGAATGGTTCCCTAAAAATGGACAAACTACTGTTGATAATGTCTCACAGATAATTCAAGCTCTTGATGTAGATTTAATCGCAATACAAGAATTGGATAACACAGAAATGTTTGACAATATGCTCGATGAATTACCTGAATTTACAGGTTATTATGAATCTGGTTGGTTTGCTGGTTTGGCTTACATCTATAAAACTAATTCTATACAAAACAACGATATTTTTGAAATTTATACAACTTTTGAATATTGGGATGCTTTTCCAAGATCACCAATGGTAATGGACTTGAATTTTAATGGAGAAAATATATTTGTTATTAATAATCACTATAAATGTTGTGGAGATGGAATTATAGATTTTGGTAATGAAGATGACGAAGAATATCGAAGATTGATGGCAAATGACTACCTTAAAGAATACATAGATACCTATCTTCCAAACGAAAATGTAATTTTGTTAGGTGATTTGAATGACACTTTAACCGATGATGTTGGCAATAATGTGTTTCAATCAGTTTTAGATGACCCTGATAATTATTTATTTGCGGATTTAGAAATTGAAGGAAATAATGAGAACTGGTCCTACCCTTGGTGGCCATCACTGCACTTCCTACATTTTATCGGACACCCCAAGAGAGGTAAATTATCA
>CAZSJY010000041.1:0-16494 GCA_964607375.1 uncultured bacterium | reverse complement strand
TTACTAATACTTACAGCGATTATTATCGATTTAATGAGAAAATGTGTTTTAGAATACTTCGTAATATTATCCTACCATTTAAGATAAAATTAGTAAAAAATATGGTAATATTCTCTTTCTCTGTTTCTGAGAATACTTCCTTCTTGTAAGTGATAAGTCCACGAGGAGTAAAATAAAAAATACTCTTTTAATAATAGGGAAACTTCCTAAATTTCAGGATATGGTTGCAGTAAATATTTATGAATTTATATATATCACAGATTTATTTTTCAAAACCACGTAACTTTATGTGGTTAAATAAAACAAAATAATTTATTTCAACTATAGTTTAGGTTTATTTTTTGTTAGTTATCAGAAGCAATGAAAATAATTGTGAAAATCAAACATAAAATCATTAAATATTTACCTTTTCTAACATTTCCTGAAAGGAAGTTGGAACTATCCAAGATTTATAATAAATGGCTTATTGCCAACAAACCTTTACATACAAAATACTACAACATTCTTGGAATTGTACTATTAGCTTTGCTGATACCTTTTGATTTTCTTTTGTTTGAACAAGGTTTGATTTACACACGCACAAGAATTCTGGTAATAGCAATAATTTTACTGAATTTATTATTTTTCGATAAGTTTAGCTGGAAAATACAATTCGCAAAAAAAGATCGTTTCAGTGTTTCGTTGTTTCTACCTGGTATTATTTGGAATTTGATTTACACATTCTATTTATATTCAACCACCGGAGAAGATTATACAATTGTCCTATTAGCTAATTTTCTAGTTGTTATAATTTCCACTCTTTTTTTGTATCGTTATTGGAGAGAACAATATACTATCAATATCGTTTCGATATTTCTTTTAATGATTGTATCTTATTTAAAACCTGAAATTTCTCATGATTGTTTTCTGCTTTCGTTTTTCCACGGTGTTTCTTTTGTAACAGCGTATTTCTATCGTCGAAAATTTATACAATCTGTATTTGAGAAGTATAATCTAACTTCATCTTTGGTTCCTAGGAAAATTGCTAGTATTATTGCTATTTCGGATAGTGATCTATCCATAGAGGGACTATTCGATGTTAAAGAACGCTTTACAGTGTGTTTATGTTCTGATTGGCGTGATTATCAAACATTAGCTAGTAAATACGACCCTAAATATATAGGTAGATTATTTGAACATTTCTATGACATTGTTTTTGAAGAGCTTGATCTTAATGTCCCTGATGGGAATTACTATGCAGATTGGACTGCCGATGAATTATTCATAATTTTCTATAGTGAAACTGATGATAAAAAAGAAACGCTTCACAATGCTCTAAGATTTGCTCAATCTTTAGCTAGTAAAGTCTATGATCGAGTAGTTTCTGAAATTGAGGTTGAACTCAAATATGATATAGGTCTTGCTTGTGGAATGGGATTATTGGGATTGCAAGGTCCTAAAAAATTGAAGAAGACAACTATTACTAGCGAAACAGCTGGAACTGCAAAAAGATTAGAAACCGAAGCGAAATACATTAGAAATCAAACTTCTGATTGTAGTAATTATCCAATTTTGGTTATGGATAATAACTTGAAAGAATCAACTCGAGAAATTGAAATATTTTCAAATGGTGATTATCAAGAAATTACTGCAAAAACAAAAGATATTAAAGATAATCTATTTTATTTATGGCAATACAAATGTAATTAGTATATTCAATTAGTGATGTAGATCACAAAATAATTTTATTGCGATTTTTTGCTATTGTTATTGTTTTCTAGTTTCATAAAATATATAGAAGAATTTTACAAGTTACATCAAAATATACAGAGAGGAATTCGAAATTAATGCGTCTTGAGGTATTTGTGAGAAAACCTGAGTGCGAACAGAATGATGTGCCAATTATTTTCATTCATGGTGCTTGTCATTCAGCTTGGTGTTGGACAGAACATTTTCAAAACTACTTTGCAGATAAAAGATTTGAGTCACATGCTGTTAGTCTAAGTGGGCATGGTAACAGTTATAGTTGTAAAAACATCAAACTCAAAAGGATTTCAGATTATGTGAATGATATTCGCTACATTGCATCTAAATTTGATAATCCACCAATACTAATTGGACACTCAATGGGTGGTTATATTGC
Organism: uncultured bacterium; assembly: GCA_964607375.1. Classification (GTDB taxonomy): domain Bacteria; phylum Fidelibacterota; class Marinisomatia; order SCGC-AAA003-L08; family JACNLC01; genus JACNLC01. The sequence goes on along the minus strand of CAZSJY010000041.1, from coordinate 14,372 downwards.
CCAAAAGTATGCTTTAAAACATAAAGCATATGCATTAGTTTTAATGAATTCAGTTGCTCCATCAGGGTTTTACAAAACAATACTCAAGTTAGCTACAAGGCATCCATTGAGATTCTTGAAATCTGCTTTTACTTTTAATATTTCTTCTTATCTTACAAATCCTCAAATATTTAGAGACCTATACTTTTCAGAGAACACACCTAAGCATATTGTTAGTAAGTATAATCATCTACTTCAAGATGAATCCTATATGGCATTTTTAGATATGTTGTTTTCTAAACTACCAAAAACAAATTTTAGCAATCTACCAATATTGGTTATTGGTGGTGAAAATGATAAAATCACATCTTTAAACGACATCAAACAAACTGCTAAATATCTAAACACTAAAGATGTTAAAGTATTTGCTGATATGGCACATGATATGATGTTAGAATCAGAATGGCAATCAGTAGCAGATTTTATTATTGCTTGGCTAAATGGTTTAAAATCGTAACAAATTCCTAATTCCATTCAGTTGTATATTAATCAAGTTCGATATCTTTGAAATATTTATGTTGTTTCAACTAATATACTGTAAGTATTATTAACTTCGTTTTCTAAATATAAAAGAAAGGGATAGTGATGACATATAATACAATTTCTAAAATGTTTTTGAATACTGTCAATCAATATGCAAATGAGCATATTTTGTATTACAAACATAAAAATGATTGGATTGGTCTTACAGGAAAAGACATTGAAGTTACTGTTAGTGACATTTCGTTTGCGTTAAAATCATTTGGTATCGAATCAGGGGATAGAGTTGCAATTTTATCTAATAATTCTCCACGATGGGCGATGACCGATTATGGAATAATTTGCACAGGCTCTGCAACTGTTAGTATCTACCCAACTCTGATAGATCAACAGATTGAATACATATTGCAAGATTCAGGATCAAAATTGATTTTTGTAGAGAACAATGAACAACTTGAGAAAGTAAATAATATTTGGAATAATTGCACTGATTTGAAGACGGTTATTGTTATGGATGATTCAGATAATTCTGATAATCAAAACATAATAAATTTCAAAGCATTATTGGATAAAGGAACTGAATATACTAAGACTTGCAGCAAAACATTTAAAGAATTAGTTGAAGCCTCAAATCCAGATGATTTGCTTACCTTAATTTATACTTCAGGTACAACTGGTTCACCAAAAGGTGTAATGTTATCTCACAAGAATTTAGTGTCAAACATGTTGGATATTTTAACAAAAGTTCGCATAACTTCCGAGGATATCCTATTATCCTTTTTGCCATTAAGCCATGTTTTTGAAAGAATGACTGGACACTTTACTGCATTCAGTAAAGGAGCGAAAATATATTATGCTGAGAGTATCGATACTGTTCCTCAAAATATGTCAGAAGTGAAACCTACATTAATGATAAGTGTTCCTAGACTTTACGATAAAATGTATGCGAAAGTTTTAGATGGGATTAAATCAGCTTCCTCAATTAAACAGAAACTTTTTTGGTGGGCAATTGGGATAGGTACAAAGTTCTCTACATTTAGATTAGCAAAAACCCCAATACCATACTTACTAAACAAGAAATTTGGTTTAGCCAATAAATTAGTGTTTTCGAAAATCAAAGAAAAAGTTGGTGGAAGACTTAGATTTTTCGTTTCAGGTGGAGCACCACTATCCAAGGAAGTTGCTGAATTTTTCTCAGCAGCTAATATTACAATATTAGAAGGATATGGATTAACTGAAACAAGCCCGATTTTAACAGCTAATACGGAAGAGGAAATTCGGTTTGGGACAGTTGGAAAAGCAATGCCTAGTGTTGAGATTAAAATTGCAGATGATGGAGAAATACTAGCTAAGGGACCTAACATTATGCAGGGTTATTACAAGAATCCAGAAGCAACTAAGGAAGTTATTGACGACGATGGTTGGTTTCAGACAGGTGATATTGGTGAGTTTGACGAAGAGGGTTTTCTCAAAATTACTGATAGAAAGAAGAATATCTTAGTAACTTCAGGTGGGAAAAATGTTGCACCTGCTCCAATAGAAAATTCAATATTAAATTCTATTTATATTGATCAGATTGTTGTAATTGGGGATAAACGAAACTTTATAAGTGCACTAGTTGTGCCGGCATTTGAGAATATCTTAAAATATCTTAAATCAATAGACATTTCTTTGACTGACAATAATGCAATAATTGACCATCCAGAAGTAAAGAACTTAATTGAGTCTGAAATCGAAAATGGTATGTTTGCCTTCTCAAATTATGAAAAAGTTAAAGCATTTGAATTAATAGCTGAACCTTTTACAATTGAAAGTGGAGAACTAACTCCAACGCTGAAAGTAATTCGAAAATCTGTTGAATCGAATTATGCTGAAGTTATAGATAATATTTACAAAGATAAGGAATAGATATAATTGTCACAGATTACTTACAAAGATGCAGGTGTTGATATAGATGCTGGTATAGAAGCTGTAAAACGCATCAAGGATAGCGTAAAATCCACATTTACTGAAAATGTTTTAACTGATATTGGATCGTTCGGAGGTTGTTTCCAATTTCCAAAGGATAAATATGAAACTCCAGTATTGGTTTCTAGTGCAGATGGTGTTGGAACAAAACTGAAAATAGCAATTTTGTCTAACAAACATAGTACAGTTGGGCAATGTTTGGTTAATCATTGCGTCAATGATATTTTGGCTCTCGGGGCTCAACCTCTTTTCTTTTTGGATTATTTCGCTTGTGGAAAATTAAATGTTGATGTGTTTGAGGACGTAGTAAAAGGATTCTCTGTTGCTTGTCGAGAAAACTCCTGTGTTCTTATTGGAGGTGAAACAGCAGAGATGCCAGATTTTTATAAATTTGGCGATTATGATATGTCAGGAACAATAGTTGGAGTTGTTGACAAAGCTAATTTATTAACTAAAAGAAAAACTTCAAGTGGAGATGTTTTAATTGGATTGCCATCAACAGGACTTCATACTAACGGATATTCATTAGCACGGAAAGTTTTGCTATCTCATTATGATGTTGATGATTATGTTGATCAATTAGACAATACGCTCGGAGCTGAATTGCTATCTATACACAAATCATACCTTCCTGTAGTCAAAGATATAATCCACAAGGATTGGTTAACTGGTATTAGTCATATTACCGGAGGAGGTATATTTGGTAATACAAAGAGAATTTTACAAGATGGACAAGAAATCGAGTTAAATTGGGATGCTTGGGAATGGCTTCCTATATTCAAGTTAATACAAAAATTAGGGAATGTTCCTACATCAGATATGCGTAAAAGTATGAACCTAGGTATTGGGATGATTTTGATTGTAAAACCTCAAGGTTTATCTCAAATAGTTAAACATCTTAATGAAATAAATGAACACTACATTAGATTGGGAACTGTTAGATAAATGGCTGTTACAATACTTGGAGCAGGTACTTGGGGAACTGCTTTATCTGGAGTCTTGTCTGACAATGGACAAGAAGTATATCTTTGGGAACCTCTCCCTAAATTTGCTCAGCAACTAATCAAAACAAGAAAACATCCAAATTTGGAAAAATTCAGGTTTGGAAAGAATATTCATATTATTCAAAATGTAAATGAACTTCCATACGCTGAAATAGTAATTTTAGCTATTCCTAGTCAGTTTCTTCGAAACGTGTTACTTAACTTTAAAACTTTCGATTCTTCTACTATTTTTGTTTCAGTAGCAAAGGGAATTGAAAATAATACTCTGATGAGAATGTCAGAAATGATAAAGGATGTTGCTAATATTTCGGAAGAAAACATAGTTTCACTTTCTGGGCCAAGTCATGCAGAAGAGGTATGTAATAAGCTCCCAACAGCTGTTGTATCTGCTAGTAGAAATATTGAAAATGCTCGCAAAATTCAAAGGTTATTCTCTAACTCATATTTCAGAGTCTATGCTGGGAATGATATCATAGGAGTTGAATTAGGGGGTTCAGTAAAAAATATTATTGCGATAGCTTCAGGAATTTGTGACGGGATTGGATATGGTGACAATACTATGGCTGCTCTCATAACAAGAGGATTAGAGGAAATTGTTCGGTTAGGGACAACTTTCGGTGCGAAGAGAGAAACATTTTCTGGGTTGAGTGGGATAGGTGATTTATTTGTAACTGCAAATAGTCATCACAGCAGGAATAGGTATGTTGGAAAACGGATAGGAGAAGGTGATTCACTTCAATCTATACTTGATGATATGAATATGGTTGCGGAGGGTGTAGAAACTACAAAATCTGTACACGATTTGATTTTGAGGATCCAAATCGAAATGCCTATCTGTGAACAGATATATCAAGTTCTTTTCAAAGGGAAGGATCCCAAGAGAGCAATATCAGATTTAATGTCAAGAGAACTTGTTGATGAGCATCCAAATTGAGCTTTATTTTTGATAACAATTATGTTTGAATCAAAGAATAAGTATTGTTTGAAAATACAATACCAACATAACTTCGCGTGCTTTTTGAGAGCTGAAAAGGGTAATTTGCCCTCGTAGCTCAATCGGATAGAGCGTTCGCCTCCTAAGTGAAAGGCTTCCGGTTCGATTCCGGACGAGGGTACAAAAGAAAAAAGGAAAAGGGTATGACTAAAAAAATAGATTTAAAACATGATCCAATAAGAGAGTACATTGTAAAAGCAATCTCTCTTACTAAGGAGTATCAGAACAGAATTTTCCAAATTGGAATAGGAATTTTAGTTATCTTGTTCGTTGTATATATACTAAATGTTCAAGCTGAACAGAAACAACTGAATGCAACTACTTCATTTGGTATTGCTTTGAATTCTTACATTGAAGCTGGTAGTGATTCCTTGGCTAAATCGCTTACTTTGTCTAAATTTCAAGAAGTTATTGATGATTTTGAAAATACAGAAGCAGGTGTTTATTCTAAAGTCTATTTAGCAAAAGAGTACTTCGATAACACCGATTATGATGAAGCAACTTCTTTATGCAATGATATTATTTCATCTACTGATGATGATGTTTTGAAATCACTGATAATAAATATGCTTGGGAATATTGCTTCGAATATGGGTGATATAGATGAAGCTATTGAGTATTTTCTAAAAGCGTCTAGGACTGTGAAGGTTGAAGCTCTGAGTGATAATTTCAAAGTAAATGCTGTCCGAGCTTACATTTCTAACAAGCAATTTGATAACGCTATAAACATTGCAGAAGCAATGCTTGAAAGAGAAAATTTGAAGTACACAATCAAGAATGAGATTGAGATGTTACTTACCGAAGCAGAATTTCATTCTTTTAATTAGATATAAACACTTGGATTAAGACAGTAAAATATCATAATTTTGTCGCTGGGAAAGTGGGTCTAATCACCCACTTTCCGCTTATATAGGAAAGTTTATGGCAAATTTAAGTTATAGAGGTTGATTCGTGATAAATAAAGATATAATTGAAGCATTTTCTACTGTTGCAAGAGAGAAAAATCTTGATCGAACAAATTTAGGAACGATTATTGAAGAACTGTTTATGACACTAATTCATAAAAAATATGGTGAAGATTATGACAATTTCAGTGTAATTGCTAATATGGACAAAGGCGAAATTGAGATCTATCAAGAAAAAATTATTGTTGAAAAGGTTGTAGATCCTGTAACTGAAATTGGCCTTAAAGATGCTTTGAAAGTAGAACCAGATTTATTGATTGGAGATCCATTTATTGAGGTTGTAGATCCATCTACATTTGGTCGTCGTTTGATTCACACTGCTAAGCAAAATCTTAGTCAGAAAATCCGTGATGTTGAGAAGCAATCTGTCTATGATGAATATATCAATCAAGTTGGTGATATTGTTATGGGCTACATTCATCAGATTCAAAGAGATAACATTTTTATTAATCTAGATAAAGTGGAGTTAAAACTCCCTAAAGATGAGCAAATTGCAAACGATAGATATTTTCGAGGTGAACCAATTCGTGGTATTATAAAAAGTGTAGAGTTAACTGCGAAAGGTCCAGAGATTATAATGTCTAGAGCTGATAATCAGTTTTTGGTTAGATTGTTCGAGATGGAAGTACCTGAAATTGAAGATGGTATAATCGAAATTAAATGCGTATCAAGAGTACCAGGAGATAGAAGTAAAATTGTTGTTTTTTCTTCAGATAAGAGAATTGATGCTGTTGGAGCGTGTGTTGGTATGAGAGGTAGTAGAATTCAAACAATAGTCCGTGAACTTAATGGAGAAAAAATAGATATTATCAACTGGAGTGATAGACCAGAAATTTTAATATCTCGAGCATTAGCACCAGCAAAGCCAATTACTTTGTACATTGATGAAGAACGCCCTGAAGTTACTGCTGTATTTGAAGACGAAGAGTTACCAATAGCAATAGGTAAAAACGGGCAAAATATTAAGTTAGCTTCGGATGTTACCAATTTCAAAATTGATGCGGTAAAAAAATCTGATTATGAAGGCACAAAAGATACAGTGATTTATCTAGATGAAATTTCAGGGATTTCAAAAGCTCAAGTCGAATCACTATCAAATTTAAATATTCATACTAGTGAAGATTTTCTTGATGTTGAGAGACAGGAATTATTGTCAATCAAAGGTTTTGGAGAAAAGACAGTTGACAGAATTATAAAACTTGTTATGGATGCAAAGAGTACTGATGAAGAAGAGGTAATTTCCTCAGAGGAGACATCAAAATAACTTATGAGTGAAACTATCCCAAAAAAGAGAATATTTCATATTGCTAAAGAGCTAAACATCTCTCACAATGATATTATGCAGTTTCTTAAGGAAGAGGGTGTAGCTGTAACATCACTTATGGCTGAGGTCGATGCAGAGATTTATGATAAGATTCTAGGCGAATTCTCTAAAGAAAAGAAACAGATAGATCGTTTCCGCAAAGAACAATCTCGAAAAGTTGCTGTTGATACTCGCAGAAAATCAGATATTAAAAAGGTTGACAAACCTGAAGAAACAAAAAAAACTAAACCAGTTTCAAAGAAGAAAGAAGACAAAAAGCCAGAAATTCTTGATAAAATAAAATCTGAAACAGCTAGAATTGATAAATTAAAAAAAGAAGATGAAAATAAGAAAGTAACTGAACAAGAAATACTTGATCAAGTAACTGTAGAAGATTCTGAAATTGCTAAAGAAGAAGTAACTTTATCAAAAGTTGAAGAGAAATCGAAATCAACTCTCAAGATTATCCATCGTCCAACTGATGAAGAAAAAGAGAGAATCGAAAAAGACAAAATTCAAGCGAAAATTGATAAAAAGAAAAGAAATAAGAATAAAGGTAAAACTGGTACTAAATCAGAAAAGAAAACTACTGTTGATCCCCAAAAAACAGAGAAACCTATCAAGCCTAGAAAACTCAAGAAAATTAATATTGCATCTATTGCTGATAAAATATCCCAAACTAGGAAGGGTGGTAAATCCAAAGAAACTGAAGAGAAAAAGAAGAGCCTAAAACATCCATTACCACAATTTGGGAAGAAAACAAAAAAGAAAACAAAGAGATTAGATAAAGATACTAAAAGTAATGTTGTAGAATCTAAAACATCCAAAGATAAAATTAAGGTTGTGGAGTTTACAAGTGTAGATGAATTAGCACAAGCAATGAATGTTAGTGCTAATGATGTTATCAGAACTTGTCTCGGTTTGGGAATTATGGTTACAATCAATCAAAGGTTGGATATGGAAACCATTTTCTTGATTGCAGATGAATTTGGATTTGAAGTAGAAACTGATACAAATATTGAACAAGAAATTACGCATATAGAAGAATCTGAAGAGGATATCGAAAAAGCTACTCCTCGTCCTCCTGTAGTTACAATTATGGGACATGTTGACCATGGTAAAACCTCTCTATTAGATTCTATTCGCGATGCCAATGTTGTTGCTGGTGAATCAGGTGGAATTACGCAACATATTGGTGCTTATGAAGTTGTTTTGGATTCAGGAAATAGAATAACCTTTTTGGATACACCTGGGCATGCAGCATTTACCGCAATGAGAGCTAGGGGGGCACAGGTAACGGATATTGTTGTTATTATTGTTGCAGCAGATGATGCTGTTATGCCACAAACTATCGAAGCTATTGACCATGCTAAAGCTTCAGGAGTACCTATTATCATTGCAATTAATAAAATTGATAAACCCTCAGCAGATATTGATAATGTAAAAAGAACTCTATCTGAAAGGAATGTTCTAGTTGAAGATTGGGGTGGGAAATACCAAAGTGCAGAAATTTCTGCAAAAACAGGGCAAGGTATCGATGATCTCCTTGAAAAAATATTGCTTGAGGCAGAAGTTCTTAATTTAAAAGCGAATAAAGATACTTTGGCAACAGGAGTTGTTATTGAATCTAGACTTGATAAGGGTTTAGGTCCTGTTGCAACTTTATTAGTAAAAAAAGGTACTTTGAAAAAAGGTGATATTTTTGTTTGTGGTACTCAACATTCTAAAATTAGAGCACTAATGAATGAACGAGGATTAAGGTTGAAAGAAGCATTTCCATCAGATCCAATTCAAGTTCTGGGATTTATAGAAGTACCAAATGCTGGTGATATTCTTAATGTGTTTGAAGATGACAGAGAAGCTAGGAAAATTGCGACACAACGCTCGCAACTGAAACGAGAAGCAGAACAAAGGCGTTTCAGACACTTGACATTAGATCAAATAGGTAAACAGATATCTGAAGGGCAAGTCCAAAATCTAAAAATTATTATCAAAGGTGATGTTGATGGATCTATTGAAGCTCTTAGTGATTCTTTAATGGAACTATCTACACCTGAAGTTGCAGTTAACATTGTTCACAGATCTGTTGGAATGATAACAGAAACTGATGTTTCTTTAGCATCAGCTTCCAATGGCGTTATACTTGCATTTAATGTGACTGCATCTTCAGAAGCAAAAATTCTTTCTAAAACTCAGAATGTTGAAATAAGGAACTACTCTATTATCTACAATGCGGTTAATGATGTAAAATTAGCTTTGGAAGGTCTGTTGAAACCTGAAGAAATAGAAGAAGCTCTTGGTGTTGCAGAAGTCAGAGCACAATTTAAAGTAGGTAGAAAAGATGTGATTGCCGGCTCTTATATTATCTCTGGAAAAGCAATTAGAAATGCTCTATTACGAATTGTGCGTGATGACGAAGTTATCCATACTGGTAAACTCACAACTTTAAAGAGATTTAAGGATGATGTCAGTGAAGTGAAAGAAGGTTTTGAGTGCGGAATCTCTGTAGAAGGATTTTCAGATTTTGAAGTAGAAGATAAGATTGAATTTTATGAGATTAAACAAGTTAAGAGGACTTTAGAATAAATCAGTTCGGACATAGACCATACAAAAGGGCTGATCGTCTTTCCGACGAAATCAAAGAGATTTTGGGTAGTATATTTGTTAGTGAGTTTCATCTTCCAAAAAGTGGATTGATGACTGTTACAAGAGTGCAAGTATCAGACGATCTACAAAATGCTAAAGTATTTGTGAGTTTTATTAATGAGAAAAAAGAAATTTCAGAATTGATTGAAGATTTAACTACCCACAACAAACAACTTAGATATCATCTAGGTAATAAACTCAGTTTGAAATATGTACCAAAGTTAAAATTTTTCCACGACGATACTTTGATTACTGCGGAAAGAATAAATGAGTTAATGAAAAAAATCCAAAAGAATAAAGATTAATGGACAAAATAGTTCCCATTTGGAAACCTATTGGATTGACTTCATTTGATGTTGTTCGGAAAGTGAAGAAATTTGTCAAACCATCAAAAGTTGGTCACGCAGGAACACTTGATCCTTTTGCAGAAGGTATTTTGATTTTATGTATTGGGAAAATGACTCGAAAAGTCGAGAGTTTGATGAATTTGAAAAAGGAATACATTGCTACTATCAAATTAGGTGAAACTACAGATACTCTTGATACAGAAGGTAAAATTGTGAACACTGCTATCGTTCCGAAATTAGATCAAGACAAAGTTGTTAATTTACTTGGTTCTTTTATCGGAGATGTTGAACAGATTCCACCAATGTATTCAGCCCTCAAGAAGGATGGAGTTCCATTATATAAACTTGCTCGAAAAGGAATTGTGGTTGAAAGAAAACCTAGATTGATTAAAATATATGAAATCGAATTACTTTCAATTTTGGAAACTGAAAATTTGATATCTATTCGTGTTGTATGTGGTAGAGGAACCTACATTAGAACTTTAGCTGAAGATATTGCAAAAGGACTAAATACGGTTGGTTATTTAACATCTTTAGTAAGAACTAAAATTGGTAAATATTGCGAAAGCAAAGCTGTTAAAATAGAGGATATGCCAAAATGGTTATCATCCGTAGCATAAACGAATATTCAAGCAAAGAAAAATCTGTTGTTACTATTGGAACTTTCGATGGTATTCACATCGGACATTCAACTATTTGTCAGAAAACAGTAAAATTAGCAAAAAAGAAAAAGCATAAAAGTGTAGTTATTACTTTTGATCCTCATCCTAAACAGGTTTTACAAACAGAAATCCAAGACAAAAAATATCTCATTACAGATTTACAAACAAAATCTGAATTGTTAAAAAATAATGGAATAGATTGTTTAGTGGTCATTCCGTTTAATGAAGAATACTCAAAATTATCAGCTAAAGAGTTTCTTCAAAAAATTATTGTTGAGAAATTTCACCCTTCAGATATTGTTGTTGGATACGATCATCATTTTGGGTTTCAGCGTCAAGGAAATGCGGAATTTCTTAAACAATATTCAAAGTTGTATAATTATAATTTTCATATTGTTGAACCTGTTTCAATCGATGATATGATTGTTAGTAGTTCTCAAATCCGTAATTATATTACATCAAAGCAAATCGAGCACGCAAAAAATATGTTAGGAAGACCATTCGAGATTTCAGGTAGAGTGAAACGTGGAAAAGGAAGAGGATCTATTTTGTCTTATCCTACTGCAAATATAATTCCGTTAAATGATAATCAAATTATTCCTTCAAATGGAGCATATTGTGTTACTATTGAATTTGATGGAAGAAATTACAAAGGTATGTGCAACATTGGATATCGTCCAACTTTTGAAAATAATGCTAATACTTCCATCATTGAGGTCAATATATTTTCAGAAGAGGAACAAAATATCTATGAGAGCGATATTATTGTTAAGTTCCACAACTTTGTTAGAGATGAAATAAAATTTAATTCATCAGAGAATCTTATAGAACAACTGCATAAAGATAAGACTTTTTGCAAAAAGCAATTAATTGAAGTGTAGAATAGGGAGTAAATAAATGTCAATTACTAAAGACAAAAAACAAGAACTAATTGGTCAGTTTGGTAAGAATGCGGAAGATTCAGGAGCAACCGAATCACAAATAGCAATCTTAACAGGTAGAATTAACACAATTACTGATCATATTAAAGTAAACAAGAAAGATCACAGTGGCAGACGCGGATTGATACAGTTAGTTTCAAAACGAAGAAAGTTATTGGATTATCTCAAAAAACGAAATCCTCAAGGGTATCTTGAAGTTATCAAGAAATTAGGTATCCGTAAATAGAGGATAATGATAAGGAAATAAAATGATAGAAAAATCGTTAAATGTTGCAGGTCGTACTATGACGATTGAGACAGGAAAAATGGCTAAACAAGCCAATGGCTCAGTTGTAATGAAGTATGGAGAAACTGTTGTACTGGTTACCGCAACTGTAAAGAAAAAAGCCGGTGAAGATCGTGGGTTTTTCCCACTTTCAGTAGATTACCGGGAAAAATACTATGCTGCTGGAAAAATACCTGGAGGTTTTTTTAAGCGCGAGGCTCGTCCATCTGAGGGAGAAATTATTGCATCTCGTCTTACTGACAGACCAATTCGTCCTCTTTTTCAGAATGATTTTAGAAATGAAGTACAAATCTTAATAAATGTATTGTCATATGATGGCGAAAATGAAGCGGATGTATTAGGAACAATTGGAGCTTCTGTAGCTCTTTCCATCTCTGAAATTCCTTGGAATGGACCTGTAGCTTCTGTTCGTGTTGGAAGAGTAGAAGATAAATTCATAATAAATCCTCTAAAATCACAAATTGAAAATAGTGAAATGGAAATAATCATTTCAGGGACTGAAGATTCAATAGTGATGGTTGAAGGTGAAGCTGATTTTATTAGTGAAGAGAATTTGTTGGCGGCTATCCAATATGGCCATGAAGCCATAAAGGATATTATTAAACTTCAAAAAGAACTGATTAAAGAAATCGGTAAAGAAAAAATGGAAGTTCCCGAGAAAGAAGTTAATCAGGAACTATTAGATGAAGTTGATAAGTTAATTAAGGGTAAAATTGAACCTTTGAATGCTCCAAAAGAGAAAATGCAAAGGTATGAAGACATTGATGATTTTACTCAAGATATTATCAATCAGTTAGAAGAAAAATATCCTGAAGAAGAAAAGAAAATCCGGAGTAGGGTTGATGACACAATAACGGAAGATTTACGGAAAAAGACCCTTGGGGGTGTTCGTGCTGATGGAAGAGGTTTGAAAGACATCAGAGACATTACTATTGATACATCAGTTCTACCAAGAACCCATGGTTCATCATTATTCACGAGAGGTGAAACACAAGCGATTTGTGTAGCAACTTTAGGTGGGAAAAAAGATGAACAAATGTTGGATAATCTTGAAGGTGTTTCATACAAAAGATATATGTTACATTACAATTTTCCTCCGTTTAGTGTTGGTGAAGTTGCAATGAGATTCGGAACTTCAAGAAGAGAAGTGGGTCACGGGAATTTAGCAGAAAGAGCTATAAAGAGAATTCTACCTGACCACGATGATTTCCCATATACAATTCGTGTTGTTTCTGAAATTCTTGAATCTAATGGTTCATCGTCTATGGCTACGGTTTGTGGTGGTGTAATGGCTTTGTTGGATGCTGGTGTACCAATAAAAAATCCTGTAGCTGGGGTAGCAATGGGATTGATTATGGAAAACGAAAATGAATATGCTATCCTAACAGATATTTTAGGAACTGAAGATCATCTTGGTGATATGGACTTTAAAGTGGCTGGAACGAAAGATGGAATTACTGCAATCCAAATGGACTTAAAAATTGAAGGATTACCAGTTGATATAATGCGAAAAGCCCTTGCTCAAGCAAACGAAGCTCGCTTAGCTATAATTGACAATATGAATGATACTTTATCCGAACCAAGAAAAGAACTATCGCAATATGCTCCAAAAATATTACAGACTCAAATACCTGTTGATTTGATTGGTGTATTGATTGGTCCTGGTGGAAAAAATATCAAAAAACTCATTGAAGATTACGGATGTGAAATATCAGTCGAAGAAGATGGTAAAGTATTGCTTTATGGTACCGACAAAGAAAGTTTAGAGGAACTCAAATCCCAAATTGATAAATATTCGTTAGTTCCTGAAGCAGGAGAAGCATATGATGGTGTTATTGAAAAGGTAATGGACTTTGGTGCATTTGTAGGTATTACTCCAACTGTTTCTGGTCTGATTCATATATCAGAACTCAAATGGGAACGAGTTAACAAAGTTGAAGATGTTGTTAAAGCAGGTGATAAAGTTCGAGTGAAACTGTTGAAAAAAGATGAAATGGGTCGTTATAATTTCAGCTTAAAAGCGTTAGAACCCAAACCTGATAACTTTTCAGATTCTAAACCAAGAGATACTCGGCGGGATCGTGGTGGGAGACCTTCTCGCAAAGACGGATTTAGAAAGTAGAAAATAATGTAAATGTCCCGATTAAATTCGGGACATTTTTTATTGCATGAGAATTCAAGATATTCCTACCCTAACCTACCATAAAATTGATAATACTATTGAACTTGGTTTAAATAAAATTCATCCCAAAATATTCAAAGAACATATTCAAATGCTTAATCAATGTGATTTTAAAGGAATCACGACAAAATGCAAACTTACATCAAAATCTATTTTCATTACATTTGATGATGCTTATCAATGCGTTTTCACAAATGCGTTGAATACAATGCAACATTTTGGATTCAAAGGAATAATATTTGTCAATACTAAATTTATTGGTAAAATGAACAAATGGGATATTAATTTTGGCATAAACAAAAGTCATCATCTAACAAAGGAAGAAATACAAAAACTGAGTCAACTTGGTTGGGAAATTGCAAGTCACGGACATAAACATATAGCCTATTCGAGAATGAAATTGAAAGATATTAGGAGAGATTTGATAGATTCCAAAAATATATTAGAAACCCTAACTGGTAAAGAAATTGTATCTTTTACTTCTCCGTTCAATATTATGCCTAATTGTTACATCCCGCTTTATAGTTTTTTATGAGTTTATTATTCAATTTGATA
>CAZSJY010000040.1:0-16727 GCA_964607375.1 uncultured bacterium | reverse complement strand
AATCCAGATCGGATTAGCATGCCGGATTTTGATATTGATTTCTGTGTTGAAGGAAGGCAAAAGGTTATAGACTACATTAAAAATAAGTTTGGGGAGGAATCCGTAACTCAAATCATCACTTTTGGAACAATGAAAGCTCGTTCAGTTGTTCGTGATGTAGCTCGTGTAATGGGAATGTCATATAGCGAAGGAGATAAAGTTGCTAAAATGATACCCACAGAACTTAAAATGACACTAGATAAAGCGTTGAAAATTAGTAAAGATTTAGCTGATCTCGTTGAACAAGACAAACATTACGAAGAGCTAATGCAGTACTCAAAAGTCCTTGAAGGATTGCATCGTCATTCATCAACTCATGCGGCCGGTGTGGTAATCACTCCTGGACCTTTAACCGAATATGTAGCATTGCACAAAAACCAAGCATCTGGTGATGTTACCTCACAAGCAGAAATGGGTGCACTTGAAACTCTCGGTTTACTGAAAATGGATTTTCTTGGTCTCCGGAATTTGACTGTAATTGACAAAACCATCAAAATGGTCAAAGAAAATCACAATGTTGAAATTGATATTGAAAATCTCGACTTGAAAGATTCCAAAGCCCTCGATTTGTTCACCAAAGGAAAAACGGTAGGAGTTTTTCAATTTGAATCCGATGGAATGCGTGAAAATCTCAAACAGCTCAAGCCCAACGGAATTGCCGACCTTATAGCAATGAATGCATTATATCGACCGGGACCGATGCAGAATATCCCTGAATTTATCGCAAGGAAAAACGGTAAAAAGAAGATTGAATATCTACATCCATTAATGGAACCAATTTTAAAAGAGACTTATGGTATTATCGTTTATCAAGAACAAGTGATGCAAATTGGTTCGGCAATAGGTGGATTTTCTCTCGCCCAAGCGGATGAAATGCGACGGGCAATGGGAAAGAAAAAAGCAGATGTAATGGCAGCTTTCAAGGTGGATTTTGTTGAAGGAGCACAAGAAAGAGGATTATCCCAAAAACTTGCTACAGAGATTTTTGACTTGGTGGAAAAATTTGCACAATATGGATTTAATAAATGTCACGCAACTGCTTATTCTATCGTATCATTCCAAACTGCGTGGTTAAAAGCCCACTATCCTGCGGAATTTATTGCGGCAAATTTGTCATCTGAAATGAGCAAAACGGAGAGAGTTGTTCACTTAATTTCTGAAGCAAGAAAAATGAAATTACAAATCCAACCGCCGGATGTCAACACTTCTTATGCTGACTTCCGCGCAACTAAAAAAGGTGACATTTTGTATGGATTATCCGCTATCAAAAATGTTGGATTCAATGCATCGGAAATTATTGTTTTCAGTCGAGAAGAACGAGGTAAATTCAAAACTGTTATTGATTTCTGTAAAAAAGTCGATTCTACTACTGCCAATAGAAAAATTTTAGAAAGTTTAATTTTAGCTGGTGCTTGCGATAGTTTGGAAGGAAATCGAGCACAACAATTTGATATGGTCGAAAAAGCATTGAAGTTTGGCCAAAAAGTTCAGGATGAGAAAAGTTCTATGCAATCAAGTTTGTTTGGCACAACAGGTGATGTTGATATGGCAGAACCACCATTACCAGAAGTAGAAAAGTGGTCTAAAGAACAATCATTAGCAAAGGAAAAAGAACTCATCGGTTTCTATTTGTCAGGTAATCCACTAGAAAAATATTTGGATGATTTACAGGAATTTAACAATGTCCACACTACTAATTTTGATTTTGATAAATTGCCCAAAGAAATCAGATTGGGTGGTATTATTTCAGAAATCAAACAACTATATGATAAGAAAAATAATCCATGGGTGATACTTGGACTCACCGATTTACATGGTAAAGCTGAAGTATTTGTATTTTCCGAATCATACGAAAAGCTGAAACAACATATCAAAGAAGACAATTTGGTGTTTGTTCAGGGCTCACAATCCACAAAAAATGGTGACAATAACACGATAAAAATTATTTGTGAAACTATCTTTCCCCTAAAAGAAGTACGGCAGAAGTTGAGCAGAAATATCAATTTGAGCATCGAGCATACACAAGAAGATTTATCAGTGATTGATAATATCAAAAAAACAGCTGAAGAATATCAAGGGTCGTGTGGGTTGATAGTTCATTTAAAGGACTCAAAGGGATATGCCCAGCGAATTAAAGCAGGGAAAATTCGAGTTACTTCATCATCTGAATTAGTAAGAATATTTCGAGGTCTGCTGGGCGACAAAAATGTGTGGATTTCATAAATGATAGCAGTTTTACAAAGAGTATCTCGGGCAAAAGTAAGTGTACAAAATGACATCGTCGGAAAAGTAAATAATGGATTACTTATTTTGCTTGGTGTACGAAAGGACGACTCTGAAGATGATGCAAGATTTTTAGCGGATAAAATTGCAGGATTTCGTATTTTTCAGGATAGGAATGAAAATATGAATCTGTCAATTGCCGATGTTGATGGGTCAATTTTGGTAGTTAGTCAGTTTACATTGTGTGCAGATTGGCGAAAGGGACGGCGACCCAGTTTTACTAGAGCAGCTGATCCAAAGATGGGTAACCAACTGTATGGGCAATTTGTAAAATTTCTGTCATCAAAAGGAATTCCTGTTGAAACAGGTTGTTTTGGTGAAACTATGGATGTTGAATTGGTAAATCAAGGTCCGGTAACTTTTGTTTTGGATAGTAGGGAAAAATAATGGACAAAATAATTCGAATTTTAATGGCAAAACCCGGTTTGGATGGTCATGACCGTGGAATAAAAGTTTTGGCACGGGCATATCGTGATGCTGGAATGGAAGTCATATATTTAGGACTTCGGCAAACACCGGAGATGATTGTAACAGCTGCAGTCCAAGAGGATGCTGATGTTATTGCACTTTCCATTTTGAGTGGTGCACATATGACAATCTTCCCACGAGTTTTGGATTTGATGAAAAAAGAAGGATTGGATGATGTTCTTTTAACTGGAGGTGGAATTATTCCAGATTCAGATATGGACAAATTGAATAAACTAGGTGTTGGGAAATTGTTTGGTCCAGGCACACCGGTTAAAGATACTGTGGATTATATCACAGGATGGGTCAATGAAAACAGATAAAACGAATCCACTCATCCAAACTTTAGAACGAAAACGAGTCGAAGCCAAACTCGGTGGGGGTAAAGACCGTATTGAAAAACAACATTCCAAAAATAAATTAACAGCTCGTGAGCGAGTTGATATTCTACTCGACAAAAACTCGTTTATCGAAATGGATATGTTTGTCAAACATCGGTCTACAGATTTTGGAATGGAAAATAATCGAATTCCAACCGACGGCGTAATTACAGGTTACGGCACTATTGATAAAAGAAAAGTGTTTGTGTTTTCGCAAGATTTCACGGTTTTTGGTGGGTCTTTATCCGAAACATTTGCTGAAAAAGTCTGTAAAATTATGGATATGGCAATGAAAGTAGGTGCACCTGTAATTGGACTCAACGATTCCGGTGGAGCACGAATTCAGGAAGGTGTTGTTAGTCTCGCTGGATATGCGGACATCTTCTTGCGAAACACTCTTGCTTCTGGAGTTATTCCACAAATTTCGGCTGTATTAGGACCGTGTGCGGGTGGAGCTGTATATTCACCAGCAATTACAGATTTTATACTAATGGCAAAGAAAACCAGCCATATGTTTGTAACTGGACCAAATGTGGTTAAAACGGTTACACACGAAGAAGTTACAATGGAAAATTTGGGTGGAGCAGAAACACATTCATCTAAGTCAGGAGTTTCACATTTTGCTTGTGAAAATGAAGTGGAAGTCATACAGACTATCAGAAAGTTGATGTCATACCTTCCACTCAACAATATAGACGATGCGCCAAATATCAAAACAAATGATGACCCTCATAGAGTTGATGAAGAGCTCGATAACCTCATTCCAAAGAACCCCAACAAACCTTATGATATGCACAAAGTTATAGAGTCTGTGATGGATAGAAACACTTTCCTCGAAGTTCACAAAGACTTTGCACAAAATATCATTTGTGGATTTGCTCGTTTGGATGGGCGTTCTGTGGGAATTATTGCAAATCAACCAGCACATTTAGCTGGAGTATTGGACATCGATTCATCCACAAAAGCTGGGCGGTTTGTTCGTTTTTTAGATGCGTTTAATATACCGATTATAACCTTCGAAGATGTACCGGGATTCTTACCGGGTACCGACCAAGAATGGAGAGGTATCATTAAAAATGGGGCAAAATTACTCTACGCGTATTGCGAAGCAACCGTTCCAAAGATAACGGTTATAACTCGAAAAGCTTATGGTGGAGCGTATGATGTGATGTCATCAAAACACATAAGAGGAGATTTGAATTTTGCTTGGCCAACTGCAGAAATTGCTGTGATGGGACCAAAGGGGGCTGTTGAAATAATTTGGAAAAAAGATATCGCAAATGCTGACAATCCTGAAGAAAAAATGGATGAGTTAGTGCAAAAGTATCGTGAGAAGTTTGCAAATCCGTATATCGCTGCAGAACGAGGTTATGTTGATGATGTCATCGAACCACACGAAACTCGATTTCGGTTAATTAGTGGACTTGAGTTGCTATCCACAAAAGTGGATACAAATCCAAAGAAAAAACATGGGAATATCCCTTTATAATGATTGATTTAACAGATAAACGAGCACTCGAACATCATTTTGCTGAAGATTTTAAAACATCACTATTTCCGGTGTTGGCTGATATCTATTTCAAGGAAAAAGATTTTTTTCGTGCACGAAAAGTGTGCAAAATCGGTTTAAAACATCATCCAGATTCTGTTGAAGGGAAATACATTTTTGCAAAAGTTGAATTGATTGACAATAACATTCAGCAAGCTGAACAACATTTAAAATTTGTAGTGAATAATCATCAAGCTCATATTAATGGTATGAGGTTGTTGTTAGAGATTCAAAAATCATTGAAAAGAAGCCCTAAAACAATTTTGCAAACTGTATCAAAAATTTTAAGGATTTATCCAGATGATGAGATTTGTCAAAAATGGGTAAGAGAAAACGAAGAAGAACTAACACATGAACCACCAGAACTGAAGAAGAAAGAAACTAAGGAAAAGGCAAAACCTGATTCTAAATCCAAACCTAATAACGAACCTCAGTCGAAACTTAAATCTTCTAAACCTATGAAGAAAATACTGCCCATAGGTAAACCAATAAATAAGCGTTTTGCAACTCTTACTTTGGCGAAGATTTTTAAGTCGCAAGGTAATTATCAACAAGCTATGGAAATAATTACATCAATAAAATCTACTGATAGCAATAAAAAACAACTCGACAAAGAACGTAAAGAAATTGAAAAATTACTATCATCTAAAGTGGAATAATTTGATTAAAGTTCGTTTATGTTGTAATTCTCTCATCAAAGAAGATTCCAGGATAGTAACTCTCTTGTCAAATGTAATGTGTTTCTTTCTTTTAAACAGTAAGAAAATCGAATATGCTTGTAGTAGGGACTATGATAATCTGTATAGTCTGTTTGATAATAATATTCATAAAGACGAATAGAAGCTATAAAAATAATGGAATTATGGATTTATCCCAATTAACAGGAAAGCACAATGAATTTTACAAAACAAAGACTCAATAAACTTAAAGAACAACTATCTGAAAGAAATTTGGATGGATTTTATGTAACCAATTTAACCAATGTCCGATATCTCTCCGGATTTACGGGCTCAGCAGGGCAACTCTTAATTTTTCCGGACAGTCAACATTTTTTCTCTGATACTCGCTATGATGTTCAATCAAAAGAAGAAGTAAAAGATTTTGATATTCATATGATTAGTGGTGGATACATCAATACTATTAATAAACTAAAATTACTAAACAGTAAACTAAAAATTGGATTTGAGTCATTAGATATGAATGTTTCTCTATTTAACAAATTAAATGAGGAATTTCCGAAAATTGAGTGGTTCTCTACCGAGAATATTGTAGAAAGGTTAGCTATTGTCAAAGATATCAACGAAATCAAAACACTCAAAAAAGCAGTAGAAATTACTGACCAAGCATTTGAGAGTTTAATTCCAGATATCAAAATTGGAGTAACTGAAAAAGAAATTTCCGCAAAATTATCTTATTTGATAAAACTTCGTGGTGGAGACAAGGACAGTTTCGACCCAATTGTTGCCAGTGGTGTGAACAGTGCTCTTCCCCACGCTCGTCCTTCGGACAAAAAGCTGGAAAGTGGCGATTTTGTAGTTTTAGATTTTGGTGCAAAATATAATGGTTATCACGCTGATATGACCCGAACTGTTTTAGTTGGTGAGGTCACTGAAAAACATAGAGAAATTTATGGCATCGTACTTAAATCAAATAAAGCTGGGACAAAAAAAGCTAAGGCTGGCATCACCGGCGCAGAGCTGGATAAAGTCTGTAGAGATGTAATTACTAAGGCTGGTTATGGAAAAGAATTTTGTCATTCCACAGGACACGGAATCGGACTTGAAGTTCACACTTTGCCACGAGTAAATAAATTGAACACTGAGCCAATCGTTGAGAATTGTGTGGTAACAATTGAACCTGGAATTTACATTCCGGGATTTGGTGGTGTTCGCATTGAAGATGATTGTTGGATTAAAAAAGATGGATGTGACGTTTTAAATCGATCAATGAAGGATTTGATAATTCTGTAACAAAAAAACGAATATCGAACAGTGATTAAGGAATATCTATTCCAGAATCACAATACTTTAAAATCGTTGTTTCTTAATCTCAAAGTAAATGATATATAAATGAAAAAATTAACTACTTATAATAACACAGTTTACAATAATGGCCAAATTTACGATGATGAGCATTGGTGGAAGAAAAACGATATTGAATTTTGGAAGAATATCTTTTTAGATACTGCCGGACCTACCGTTTTGGAGCTTGCATCCGGCACAGGGAGATTAGCAATTCCGCTTATTCGTGAAGGTGCTGAATATACTGGGGTAGAGTTATCAAAAGATTTTTGCAAAACATCTGAACAAAAACTAAAATCATATCCAAAAACTACCATTTCTAACAGTGATATGCGAGATTTTAATCTTAAAAAGAAATTCGATTTGATATTTATCGGATTCAACTCATTTCTACATTTGTTAACAGATGATGATGCTCAAATGTGCCTACACTGTGTTCGTAAACATATCAAACAAAAAGGACGATTTGTGATTGATATTTTTGCTCCAAATCCTCTATTTTTATATCGCCCGCATGGAATGCGATTTGCTTTAATGGAATACATCGATTCAAAAACAAATGAAACAATTTCTATTGAAGAATCCAATGAATACAATCCCGAAACCGAAATCAACGAAATCTCTTGGTATTATTCGAGTCAATCTCAACAAGATTTTGATTTGATGAAGTTTACTTTGCGGATGTTTTATCCTGATACAATGAATCGGATTCTAACCGATGCTGGATTTACTATCCTAGATGTTTGGGGTGATTACTATCGAACTCCATTTAACGAAGGAAGTAAGTTGCAAATTTATAATTGTTCCATTTAATCATATTTATCCAATTTTCAAATATTCTTTCTTATCAAATTAATTCTAAAATAATCACAAATAAACTCACTTGTGTTCGTATATTTTATTGTGATTTATCTTTATAAAAATTAGGAGAAACAATGAAAATCAAAAAGACCATCTTTTTTGATTTGTTCAATGTAATGATTGGTGTTGACCAATCAGTTATGGTGAATTATGTCGCAAAATTGACGGATACACCATACATTCTCACCAAAGAAATTGTTCAAGGTGAAATATTTATGCGATATGAACGAGGAGAAATTGATTTTAGACAATATTTCTCCGACATTCAATACGCCTTGACAAGCGGAGAACGATTGGAATATGATGAGTTTAAAAAACGGTGGGTATCTACAGAAGTTGGGGAAATGCTACCAACCAATCTTTTACCAGAATTAAATAAGAGGATGGATGTTTGGCTATTGTCAAACACAACTAATCGCCACATAAAACATTTGAAATCAAAATTTAGTTTCTTTGAAAATGTTAAGGGAGTCATAACTTCACAAGATGCAGGAGTGCTAAAACCAGATGTACAGATTTACCGATTTGCACTCCATGTTACAAACACTACTTCGGCGGAAGCACTTTATGTTGATGACCAATGGAAAAATATCCAATCTGCAAAAACTCTTGGAATCACTTCTCATCATTATAAGAATATTGAGGAATTAGTAAAATTTTTGGAACATCACATTAAGTAAATGATTCATTTGAAAGGGAAAATTTATGAATATCATCAAACAAAGATTATCTGAAGAAGAAATCGACGAAAAAGGAATACGGAACTGGCCAATTTGGACTTGCGAAATATCAGAATTCGATTGGGAATATAACGAAAGAGAGTCGTGTTTAATCCTCGAGGGAGAAATTGAAGTTTCAACGACTAAAGAATTAGTAAAATTTGGAGTTGGTGATTTTATAGTTTTTCCAAAAGGTCTTCAATGCCGCTGGAAAGTTACTAAACCGGTTCGTAAACATTATAATTTTGGGTAACAAATGAACATATATTTTGTAATCATTATCACAGCTATTATTTTTGAATTTCTTCTCGGGTGTTTATCGAAATTACTAAATCTTCGAGCTTTAAGTCCAACATTACCCAATGAGTTTACAGAATTTTATGATAAAGATAAGTATGCAAAATCACAGGAATATACTCGGGAGAATACACGACTTGGGTTTATCATTTCATCGTTAAACTTCATTTTAATCATAGGAATGATTTTGTTGGGTGGATTCGATTATTTAGACAAATTTGTTAGGGAATTTGAGTTTACTTCTGCTATCTCAAACGGATTGATATACTTCGCAATTTTGTTTTTTGTAAAAGATTTTCTGATGATTCCGTTTTCACTTTATGCTAATTTTGTAATCGAAGAAAAATATGGTTTCAACAAAATGACCATCAAGACTTTCTTAACAGATAAACTGAAATCGTATTTAATCACTATTATTCTTGGCGGAATGGTGATGGGAGGAATTTTATTTTTCTTTGACAAAACAGGTGAATATGCATGGCTCTATGCGTGGTTGGCAGTATCATCATTTTCGGTGATTATTCAACCATTGTATAATTCCGTAATTGCACCAATGTTTAACAAGTTTATCCCACTTGAAGGAGGTGAATTAAAAGACAAAATTACCGAATACACTCAAAAAGTAAAATTTCCTTTAGCACGAATTGATGTGATGGATGGCTCTCGTCGGTCGTTGCATTCAAATGCATATTTTAGTGGGTTTGGAAAACGAAAAAGAGTCGCATTATTTGATACACTCATAGAAAAACACAACTCCGATGAACTACTTGGCATTCTCGCACACGAGGTTGGTCACTATAAGAAACGACACATTATAAAAGGAGTTATTATTTCTATTTTTCATTCAGCAATAATTTTCTATTTGATGTCATTTTTCTTGGAAAATCGAGATTTATTTGATGCATTCAAAATGTCTGAGTTATCTATTTATGCTGGTTTGTTATTTTTCTCGATTTTATATACTCCTATTGAACTCGTTTTGGGAGTTATCTTCAACGCACTCGCTCGTAAACACGAATTTGAAGCAGACAAATTTGCTTCTACTACAACTAAATCTCCAGAATCGATGATAAACGGTTTGAAGCGATTGTCAGCAGAAAACTTATCCAATTTAACACCGCACAAGCTAACTGTTGTTTTGAATTATAGCCATCCACCGGTTTTGGAAAGAGTAAAAGCACTTCAAAATTTATCAGAAAAATGAAATCAATACTAATCTCTTTGCTAATTTTTCTATCTATCACAGAATATTCATTCGCGGAAAACAACCATCCGATTTTCCTGATTCATGGATTTTTCGGTTGGGGACGAAACGAAATGAATGGCAACTTCTACTGGGGTGGAGATTTCGATTTGGAGACTTACCTCAATCAAAATGGATTTGAAGTCTATACACTTTCAGTTGGGCCAATATCCTCAAATTGGGACAGAGCAATTGAAGCATTTTATCAAATTAAAGGTGGACAAGTGGATTACGGAAAATCACATTCATATGAATTTGGGATAATCCAAAAACCAAATGGAAAAGTTTACGATGGTTTTTATCCACAATGGGATGCAGAACATCCGATTCATATTATTGGGCATAGTCAAGGTGGACAAACTGCTCGTATGCTCGAATATTTATTACTTAACACGATTGATAATGAAGATAGTTCTTTACTGTCTGATACGCTAAACGGTTGGATAAAGAGTATTACATCAATTTCAGCACCACACAACGGAACGACTTTAGCACCAATTATGATGGGTATTTTTCCTTTTGCTCAAAATATGGTAAAATGGATTGGTGCAATTAAAGAAGATCATATTTTGGAAAACTTCTACGATTTTGATTTAGAGCAATGGGGATTATCTAAAAACAATGATGAAACTACAAAAGAGTATTTTGAGAGAGTTAAAGAACTTCCACTTGGGGATTCCAAAAACTTCGCCTCGTGGGATTTATCGTTAGAAGGAGCAGAAGAGTTCAATTCTAAAAACGAGATTAATGGCCATACATCTTATTTCTCTTTCGCTACTACTGCCACGCGCAAAAAGAGGAATTCTAATCACCACACTCCTGATAAGTACATCCATTGGAATCTGTGGTTAACTGCTTACATAATGGGAAGAAATGACGCACCGGATTCGACTTGGTATGAGAATGATGGAATTGTAAACACAGTTTCGATGTTTGCACCAACTTCAAGTGAGAGTAAATTATTTGATGGAAATTCTATCACAGGAACTTGGCAATTTATGGAAACAATTAGGTCTGACCACCATAAAGTTATTGGAAGAGGCCCTGGCAACAATGACCCTCAACCTGTGATAGATTTATTCATGAAACACTGTAAACTATTGGAAAGCTTGGACTAAATGATAACAGCAATTATTTTTGATATGGATGGAGTGGTGATCGACTCCGAAAAATTGTATGCCAAAGGAGAGGTTAAATTATTTCGTGAATATGGAGTAGAAATACCAGAAGAGGATTGGAAACTATTTAGGGGTTGCACAGATGACACTTTTTACAAACTTTCGATGGAAAGATATAACATTATCGAAGATGAGAAAATTTTTCGCAAAAAAGGACATCAATATGTGATTGAAGAGTTTGAGAAAGAACTAGATTTTATGCAAGGATTTATTGAACTCCACAAACGAATAGTCCAAAAATATCAAATTGGATTGGTTACTGCATCCCCAGATGATTTCTTTCAATGGATTAACACAAAATTAGGAATAATACAATACTTTCCGAAAATAATAACAGGAGAGATGGTCACCAATGGTAAACCTCATCCTGAACCATACTTGAAAATGATCAACAAAATGAGAGTAATGCCTAATGAATGTATTGTAGTTGAAGATTCGGTTCACGGAATGAATTCTGCTCTATCTGCAGGTGTAAAAGTTATTGCATTATCCGGCTCAGTACTAGAAACAGATATGCCGAAAGTCCATAAAATTGTGAATAGTTTAGATGAAATTACAGAAGAGTTAATAACTTCATTGAAATGAGAAATAGAATACAATCAATTTTAATTCAAATTTCTGGTGGATTTACTTTTCTGATTGTTGGAATAACAACTTTTCTATTAAGTTTTATTATACCATCATCCAAATATTTTATGGCAAAGTGGGGATGTAAGGTTATTTTACTTTCGTTAGGAGTACAATTAAAAGTAAATGGAAAATTTCCCACGAACGAACCTTACATCATTATGTTCAACCATTCCAGTTTTATTGATCCGTTTTTACTTCCGACCTTTGCAAAAGGAAAATTTACCGGTGTTGTAGCTGAAGAGAATTTTGATATTTTCCTTTTTGGGTGGATACTAAAACGACTAAATTGTATTCCCATTGATAGGAAAAATACAGTCTCTTCAGTAAAGAGTTTACAGTCATCGCAAGGTATCATCAAAAAGGGGTATCATATTGGTATTCTACCTGAGGGAACAAGGTCTTTAGATGGAAATGTTAAGCCATTTAAAAAAGGTGGGTTTCATATGGCGATAGAAACTCAAACTCCAATTTTGCCCGTAGGAATTAACGGAGCATACAATTTCAAACCAAAAAATCGAAAATACTTCATTCCTGGTAAAGTCATAATTTCAATTGGAGAACCAATAAATACAAGTGTATTTGAAAAACCAGATATTGATGAGTTAGTACAAAAGACAAAACTCGCGATTGAGCGATTGTGCCATAATCCAAATTTATAAAGATGTTCTATAAAATTAGCCATAGAGGTGCTGTAGAGTTTGCTCCTGAAAATACAATATCTGCTTTTAGAAAAGCAGTAGAATTGGGAGCTAATGCTATAGAGTGCGATGTTCATCTTTGCAAGACAGGGGAAATGGTAATTATACACGACGAAACAATCGACAGGACTACCAACAGAAAGGGATTAGTATCTGAAATGAATTATAAGGATTTGCAGAAATTAAACGCAGGAAATGGTGAACACATTCCAACTCTTCAAGAAGTAGTAAATTGTTTAGATAAATCGATTTTTCTAAATATCGAACTTAAAAGTTATAACACCATTGCACCTGTTTATGAATTGCTAGAAAGTCTAATTAAACACAAAAGTTACACATATAGTAACTTTTTGGTTTCTGCATTTAATCCGATGATTATTAAAGAACTTTCAGTTAACTATCCTTTGATAAATGTTGGAATTTTAAGCGAATATTATAATCTTGAGGTGGAAAAATATCTACAAAAGTTCAAACCATATTCGTTTAACATAGACTATCAATACACCACAAAAGAAATTGTTGATAGCGTTCACGATTTAGGTATCAAAATATTTGTATGGACAGTAAACAGCAAGGAAGATATTTCAAGAATGAAATCTCTAAAAGTTGATGGAATATTCACAGACTTTCCAGATAGATTATGAACCAATTTTCTAAACACAATACTGAGTACGATGTAATAATTTTAGGTGCCGGTATCAATGGGTGTAGTATAGCAAAAGAACTGTCTAAAACTGGGAAATCAGTACTCGTCATTGATAAAAATACAATTGGAAGTGGTACATCTTCAAAATCATCTCGATTAATTCATGGCGGATTAAGATATCTAGAAACCTTTAAGTTTAAACTGGTCCGAGAAGCATTAAAGGATCGCCAACTATTACTTGAGAAATATCCAAATTTGGTTGTTATGAAACCCTTTTATTTGCCAATGTATAAATTCAGTCCAAGGTCTGCATTTACAATTTGGCTTGGACTAAAATTTTATGATGTACTTAGCGGAAAACACAAACATTTTCATTCTAAAATTATATCGCGGAATGAATTTATCAAAAATTCCCCTGCGTTAAAACAAGATGGCCTAAAAGCTGTGTTTAGGTATTATGATGCAAAAACAGATGATATTAAACTAACTAAAGAAATAGCAAGTAAAGCAGTCAAATTTGGAAGTATCATTAAAGAGAATTGTGTTATAACATCAATTATGCGTAATAAACATTCCTTCCAAATCAAAACAAATGATAGTGTTTTTCTAACAAAAGAGCTTGTAAATGCAACGGGTCCTTGGATCGACGAAGTTAATGATAAGTTTCACTTAAATTCTAGATATCGCATTAGAAAAATAAGTGGAATTCATTTGGTGTTAGACAAAGTTTTAGCTCAAGATTTAATGTTTATGCAAACCTCTGAGAAACGAATATTTTTCATAATACCTGAACTTGAAAAACAACATACTCTTATTGGCACCACTGAACGAGAGGAAACTGAGGCTTGTGACAATATTGAAGTAAATGAACAAGATGTTCTATATCTGATAAAACAACTTAACAACTACCTAAACCCTCAAAATAAGATTAGAATGAGTAATGTAGTAGACAAATTCATTGGAATTAGACCTTTAATATCCCATAAAGATAATCCTACAGATTTGTCTCGAGAATATCGTCTGGATTTAGATATAAAAGGAAGTACAAAGCTACTGCATATATTTGGAGGAAAACTTACAACCAGTCCGTCTTTGGCACAAAAAGCCAACCAACTTCTACAGTAATTTTATACAGCAAGCCATATTGACGCTGTGCTCTGCCTATATGTCTCGCGCTTCTGTTGTTTCGTCTTAGTTTTTTGTTATCTTATGTTTGGCACATAGATTGTAATAGTCAAAACGAGTTGTTAAACAATAAATAAAATAAGGAGAAAATAAAATGACACTCGTAAAATGGACACCAATAACAAGACGGCCTATGGCTAATGTGATGGATGAAATGGACAGATGGATGAATCAACCTTTTAGAAGAAAATATAATCCTTCTTGGTTACCACCTGTTGATGTCAAAGAAAATGAGAAAAACTATGAGGTCTCTCTGGATCTCCCTGGCTTAAGTAAAAATGATGTAAACATTGAAGTTAGTGAGAGAATTTTAACTATTTCAGGTGAAAGAAAAAATACTATAGAAGAAGACAATGACTATGGTTGTTGCAGAGAAGTTAACTACGGTAAATTCTCTCGTTCTTTCAATTTACCTGAAAATGTTGATGAAAATGACATCAAAGCTAAATTCACCAATGGGGTATTAAGCTTAACTCTTAAGAAAGTTGAACCTGTAAAACCTAAAATTAAACATGTTGAAATCAACTAATCGAATCCTTTGAGAAACCATTATAATGGTTAAAACAAACCTAAAATACAAGAAACCCACGATATCGTGGGCTAACCGAAGGGACATAATTACTAATCGTTTTAACGATTTACCTCAAAATACTGTTTATCAAAGGATTCTAATCGTTTGAACCATCATAAAAAGCAAAAGGTCATAGAAATATGACCTTTTTTTATAAGTTCAAGTATATTGAAGTTACGCCTACAACTTTTGATCGGCTAATCAACTTCCAAGCCAATAAACTTTCTTCCTCTTCCATTTTGAATAAGTAGCATTATAGAATCACCACTTGATAAATCTAAAATGGAGGTTTTGTAATCTTTAAGACTTGTAATTTCTTCTGAACCAATTTTGATAATCAAATCTCCTTTTCGGATACCTGATTTACTAGCTGAAGAATTTGGTTTTACATCAGCTACAATTACACCGTCATTCTCAGAATTCTTGGTTTGTAAATCATTTATTTTTTCTACTTTTAGTCCAAGTTTGTCAAATGTACTCCCACTTGAATAAACAGAAGCCAAATCTTTTTGATCAGGTCTTTCGCCAAGTTTGACGGTCACCTTTTTTTCTTCTCCATCTCTGATAATTAAGAATTTTATTTTTTCGTTCGGTCTCTGAGTGGCAACCAAATTTTTGAGATGAGATGCATCATTAACTATATTATTTCCTACTTTTATAATTACATCTTGTTCTTTCAAGCCAGCTTTATCAGCAGGACTATCTTCCAAAATCTGTGTTAGTATTGCTCCATTCCGATTTTCCAAATCCATAGCCTTTGCCATATTTTTGTCGATATCTTGAATGGTAACTCCAAGCCAACCACGGGAAACTTTGCCATCTACAATCAAATCTTCCATTACTCTTTTGACTTGATTAATTGGTATTGCAAAACCGACCCCTGCGTTAGCGCGGGACATCCCACCTGTGGCAATTGCAGTATTTATTCCCACCAAATTACCATCTAAGTCCAATAGCGCACCACCTGAATTCCCTGGATTTATAGCTGCATCGTGCTGAATAAAATCTTCAAAATTTAGCTTGGAGATTACATTGCTTCTGCCTTGGGCACTAACAATTCCGGCTGTTACTGTGTGATTTAGGTGCAATCCAAATGGACTCCCAATAGCAACTACCCATTCTCCTATTTGTAGATTACCTGAGTTTCCAAATTCTACTGGAGTTAAATTTTCTGCTTTAACCTTAATGATGGCTAAATCAGATAGAGGGTCTGTGCCTACAACTTCCGCTTCAAATTCCTGTTTATCATATAAAATTACAGTAATTTCCTCAGCATTCTCAATAACATGATTGTTTGTAATGATATACCCATTATCAGAATCTATAATTACTCCTGAGCCAAGAGTTTGCCTAGTTGACTTTTCTTGTGGAAAGTGCTGGTCCCAGGGTGAATTATCCCAATTGTTGTTATCATCTCCAAATGGGAAAAAGAAGAAATTATGATAATCTCGTTCCACAACTTGCTCGGTTACTATAGAAACCACCGACGGTGTTGCAATTTCTGAAACATTAATAAATGGTTCATTAAATTTATGAGTACTGGAAAATATAATTGTAGAAATAATAAACATTCCTACCTTAACGAATAATGTCTTTTTCATTTTTTCTCCTAAATTCAAATTTGACATTTTTATGCAGAAATAATACAATTGTTCCCATCAGTAAGGGATTTAAGTGTTAAGGAACAAGGTTTAGTCAGAAATAGTGGTAGGAAGTAGAAATGGAATTATCTATACAAAAAGTTTTGCTTTTGAACCACAAAGTATGAGTAAATAGGAATAATATTGTAAATTGAACAGTACTATTTTTCAGTGAAAGTGTGCCTAAATATTTATTTATATTAGAAAATCCTTCATCCAATATCCAACACCCAGAACCCAGCACCTAGCACCCAGCACCCAGCACCAAGATCAGCAACAAATACTTCTTGTAATTTTAAATCAAACCTAACTAAACTTGGGC
>CAZSJY010000039.1:0-17042 GCA_964607375.1 uncultured bacterium | reverse complement strand
ACTAACAAATGCAGAGATAATTATGGATTCAATTAATCGGTGTAGCATTTACTTAAACGAAGCAGGCGAACATAATGATATCTATAACGGTGGATATTACTATGATGTTGCCCCAACGATTTATCTTGATACAGCATCAGTAAATTATCTCGACAGCTATTTTATTGGTGGTGATTTTGAATTAATTGATATTCAGTCCGGAATTTTAGAGAAAAAAATCTTATGATTTATATGTATCCCCAAATGGTGATAATGAGAATTCAGGTGCAGATGCAGACAATCCACTAAAAAACATTACCTATGCTTTACATGTCATAGATGCAGATTCTTTAAACCCGAGAAATATTTTTTTATTACCGGGAACTTACTCATTATCAACTGGTCAGGAGTTTCCTCTTAATTTAAGGTCATATGTTTCATTTATCGGATCAGGAACTAATGAAACAATTTTTGATTTCGAAAACATTTATCATAAACCCATAATTGCATTTGACTATGAAAAATATTACAAAATACAATCAATGAGGTTTATTAATAGTTCTGGATTAGATATGTATGGCAATACAAATAGTGTTGTATATCTATTGCAAAATACAAATTTAGTTATTGAAGATGTAGTGTTTGAAAGCAATTCACTGAATTGTATAAGTAGTACTTATCTTGGAGGTACACCAATGTTAGATAACACTGATGTAATTATAAAAAATTGTGATTTTATCAACAATATTGCTGTGAAATGTATTTCTATGAGTATGGTAAAAGATATTTATATACAAAATTGTAATTTTATTCATAATACTCCCTTTTCAGGTAATTACCCTGAATTTAATAACACATTTATTGCAATTTCAATACCAATTTATGACCATTATCCATACTCGCCTACAAGACGAGTAGAAAATTGTGCTTTTATTAACAATATTGATGAAAATCATGAATATTTTACAGGTGTTACATTTTTAGCATATAAAAAAGCTACTCCACCATTACAAGAGTTTGAAATAATTAATTGCAGTTTTATTGAAAATAGTTCATTATATCATGGAGCTATTGGAATCGGTGGAAGTTACTATGGTACGATTGTTAAAATGGTAAACAATCTCTTCTGGAATAATAGTTTAAATGATATTTATATCGAAGAAGGTTGGGCACAACCTGAAACACCTGCTCGCTTAATTATGGCAAATAATCTAATTTTGGGACTTGAAGATGGTTTAACAACAGAGGGGGATAATTTAGATATAATATGGGACATCGGAAATATAAGTGCAGATCCACTATTTTTCGACCCTGAAAATAATGATTACACCTTGCGTGAAAACTCACCTTGCATAGATGCAGGTACGGCATTTTATGTATTTGAAGGTGATACAATATTAAATCTCTCACCTGAAGATTATTATGGCGATGCTCCAGATATTGGTGCTTATGAGTGGCGTCCAGATACAACAAGTGCAGTGCATCCGATAACTTTACCTGGGAATGTTGCTATTAGGTCAATTTATCCAAACCCATTTAATACATCTACAACAATCGAATACCAACTTCCCACATCAGGTAAAATGAAAATGGAGATTTACGATATTCAGGGTCGTTTAGTCAAAACACTGATTGATGCCTACACAGTTATGGGTGAACATCACAGCACTTTTGATTTGGATTATTTGGCAAGTGGGACTTATGTCTTGAAAATTAATACTAAGTCAGGGTACCGTGACAGTCGGAAGATTTCTATAGTGAAGTGAAAACAGAAATGTATTTTCAAGTGTCAATGCAATCCCAAGAGACAATTTTATACAGACAAACTCAAGTATAGTATTCCCAAAAAGAAAAAAGTTTTGAGTCCGTTAATGTAGGTCTTGAGTGACAATATAAATTCTTAAAATAGATTTACAAAAAACAGGAGCTATTTATCCTGTTTTATTTGTAACTTTTGAGCCAAAATTTAGTGTAAAAAAAGAAAATCCTAATGAAAATATTGGAGTAGAAAATGAAAATCTGTGTATTAGTTAAACAGGTGCCGGATAGCGATTCGTTAATCAAAATTGCCGGTGATAACCTGACGATATTAGAAGATGGCATAACACCCACAACCAACGAAAGTGATACATACGCACTCGAAGAAGCATTGCTTATAAAAGAAAAACACGGCGGTGAAGTGGTTGTATGTTCGCTGGGAAAAGAAAGTGCTGTTCAAGTTGTAAAAGATGGACTTGCAAAAGGTGCCGATAGAGGAATTATGATTTCTGATGAATCTCTCGAAAATCTTGATGCACTTGCAACATCTAAAGTATTTGCATCAGTTATGAAAGATGAAAATTTCGATTTAATTCTCTCAGGTTTACAATCAGATGATACAGGAAATGCTCAAGTTGGTGTGATTTTAGCTGAACTTTTAGGAACATCCCACGCTTCGTTAGTTATTGGGACTGAGATGGTTGGCGAGTCTGTGATTAAAGTCAAACGAGAGCTTGAAGGTGGTTGGGCACAATGGACGGAACTCGACCTCCCTGCATCATTAACTATCCAATCTGGACTGAACAAACCGCGATATGCTTCACTTCGTGGAATTATGATGATGAAAAAGAAACCTCTGCATACTTTAACTGCAAGTGATATCGGATTGGACGATATTGCACCAAAAGCAGAAACCAAGCAAATTTATGTTCCTCAAAAGACAAAGGAAACGGAGTTCATTTCCGGTTCTCCTGATGAAATTGTAGAACAGTTAATGGAAAAACTCACTAATGAAATTAAAGTGTTGGGGTAATAAGATGAAAATATTTGTATTTATTCAACAGGAAAATGGAACAGTTAATCGAGCATCTTTGGAAGCACTTTCAGGTGCACAAAAAGTTGCTGAATCCACAAGTGGAAATTTATCTGTCATCACTTTTAACAATGAAGTAGCTAACAGTTTAACATCCTACAATTTGTCGGAGATTTTGGTTTGTAACAAATCTGAACTTGCAAGCTATAATCCAATGCATTATATCTCAGCACTTAAACAGATTATTGATTCAGAAAAACCTGATTTAGTTCTTTTTGCTCATACTTATGAAGCACGAGATTGGATTCCAAGATTAGGCGCAAAATTGGATGTTTCATTTATAGCGGATTGTATTGGATTTAAAAATGAAGATGAGTTATTGTTTGTTAGACAAGTTTATCAAGGTAAAATCAACTCTGATATTTCTGTTGAAGATTCACCGATTTTGGCGTCTTTCCAACCAGGAACTTATAGAGCTGATGAAATTATAGAAGGAACTGCATCAGTACGAGAAATATCATTGGATTTATCCTCAGTTGAGCAAACCATTCGTCCAGGAGAAAAATTCCAAGAAGCCAAAGGTGAAGTAGATTTAAGCAGAGCAGAAATCATACTGTCAATTGGTCGTGGAATCGGCAAAGAAGAGAATTTACCTGTTGTAAAAGATTTAGCAGAATCTCTTGGTGCAGAATTAGGAGCATCTCGTCCTGTAGTGGATTATGAATGGCTTCCTCACGAAAGGCAAGTGGGTTCATCAGGTCAAACGGTTTCTCCGAAATTGTATGTTGCTGTGGGGATTTCAGGTGCTGTTCAGCATCTTGTTGGGATGAAAGGATCGGACAATATAATTGCTATAAATAAAGATGAAAATGCACCAATATTTGAAGTTGCAGATTACGGAGTGGTGGCAGATTTATTTGAAGTGGTTCCAAAGTTAACTGAAGCAATTAAAAATAAATAGGTGGTGCACACCCCTTTCTATATTTTGAGAATAACGAACATCGATTAACGATTTGAAAACTTTGAATAGATTTATAAATTTCAATGATTTTTCACTTTCTACTTTACAAACTATTAAACTAATCGAAAGGAAAAAATGGAACATCACGTACCGAATTCATTTTATATTTTTGCAATCATAACTGGATTTTATTTTCTTTATAACCTGCGACGATTGTTTGTAGTTTGCATTGGTAAAAAGGAAGAACATCGTCCTATCTCCATATTCAGTTTTATTCAAAATGCCATCGTTTACGGCTTTGCTCAAATGCGAGTCAACTCCAAGCGTTTCTCTTATGCAACTATAATGCATATCTTTTTAGGATGGGGTTGTTTCGAACTTCTGTTTGCTACTTCTGTGGATATGTTTACTAAATGGGGATTTTTCGTAGAATATCTCCCAACTATGGATACTCCTTGGTTCGCATTTCTAAATGATGTGGGTGGATTAATGTTGGTAATCGGAATTTTGATGGCACTATATCGTCGTTTATTCAATAAACCTGAAGCGTTACCAAATGATAATTTATCAGGGCGTGGAATTTTGTTTGCTGATGTTGGGATTCTAATTTTCTTGTTGATTATCTGTCTAACCGGATTTCTATCAGAAGCTTCACGATTAGCAGTTGAATCGCCATCAGGTGCTGGATTTTCTTGGATTGGGTATCCAATTTCTAAATTAGCTTCGGCTGAAGCGTGGGCAATAATCCAACCTGCGTTTTGGTGGATTCACTCATTGGTTTCTTTATTGGCAATTGCACTCATTCCACAAACGAAAATGTTCCACGCGATTGTGGTAGTATTGAATACCGGATTAACAAATACACAAAAACGCGGATTACTTCGACCAATGTTCGTCAGTGAAATGATGGAAGACCCGGAAGCAGATATTGAAAATATATCTCTCGGAGTTTGCAAGGTTGATGAATTTTCGTGGAAACAACTTTTAGATAGTATTTCGTGCACAGAGTGTGCTAGATGTTCGACTGTTTGTCCAGCACATAGCACTGGTAAACCTCTATCTCCAATGAAAATTGTTACTGATATCAGAAACAAACTGTATGCTGAAGAAATGAATGAAGGTGATGTAAAACCTTTGGTAAACGGACTTATCACAGAAAATGAACTTTGGTCTTGCACAACTTGTGCCGCTTGTATGGAGGTTTGTCCCGTTTTAGTTGATCACATTCCTACATTTACAGATTTACGACGATATTTGGTTTTATCTGAAGGTAAACCACACGCACAAGCCAGCGAAAGTTTAGAAAAAACAATGCAAAGTGGTAATCCATGGGGATTTCCGAAAAACGACAGAATTAAATGGGCTACAGATGCTGGAATTGAACTTCCGATTTTCTCACAAAAGAAGAAAGCAGATGTGCTGTATTGGGTTGGTTGCGCTGGTGCGTATGACCCAAGAAATCAGGAAATTGCAAAAGCAATGGTTAAGATTTTCGAAGTCGCTGGAATTGATTACGCAGTATTGGGTACTGAAGAATCTTGCACAGGAGATTCTGCTCGACGAATGGGCGAAGAATACTTATTTGAAACCCTTGCTTTACAGAATATTGAAACACTTAAAAAATATAAATTCAAAACAATTATAACCCCTTGTCCGCATTGTTTTCATACTTTCAAGAATGAATACACAGATTTTGGCGGAAACTATGTTGTTAAACATCATACAGAATTTATTGATGAATTGATACAAAATGGAAAATTGCAACCAAATAAGAATCTTTCGGGAAAGGTCACTTACCACGATGCGTGTTATCTTGGACGACACAATGAAATTTATAATACTCCACGAAATATTATTAAAAATGTAATGAATGGTGGTGAGTTGATTGAGATGGAACAGAATAAAAATCATAGCTTCTGTTGCGGAGCAGGTGGTGGAAACATGTGGTATGAGATTAATGATGGTGAGAGAATTAATGTTGTAAGATTTGAAGAAGCGATGAATTCCGGAGCAGATACAGTTGCTACATCGTGCTCATTTTGTATGGTGATGATGGATGATGCAATGCGAGTAAAAGGGGAAGAGGACAAAATGAAAGTCCTTGACATTGCAGAAATTGTAGCTGATGGATTGAAATAATGGAGTTTATTGAACTTATCCCTACCCGTTTATGGAGTATTTTGATAACTGTTATTGGAGTTGTAATTCTAATTTTCACCTTCCGTAGATGGCTAATTCGAAGACATTGAACAATGCTGGGTTCTAGGTATTGGGTACTTGACATTTAGTTGTTAGTTATTGGTATTTGGTTGTTATTTAGAAATTAAAACAGTGTGTAGCTTGGAGAACTTGCATTGAAAATCTTTAATCTTAAAATGTCAATTTACAAAATCTACCACTACCAACTGCTACTGTCCTCCCTTGCTTTCAGATAATCCAAATAAACCTTAAAATTATTTTACTTGTATGAAACTTGCTATTACTCGTAGCTTTGTCCGTTTATTTAACAATAATAAGGAGAAAATAAATGAAAAGAATGTTAGCGTTATTAGTTATTTCTGGGTTGATTTTTGCCGGAGGTATTGTAACAAATACAAATCAGAGTGCTGATTTTGTAAGATCTCTCAGCAGAAATGCTTCAACAGACCTTGATGCAGTATATTTTAATCCAGCAGGTTTAACGAAGTTAGATGACGGTTTATATTTGTCATTCAGCAACCAGTCTATTTCTCAAAATAGAACCATCCATAATGATTTAACAGAATCAACAATTACTAATCTTGGAACAGATTTTGACGGAATCTACGAAGGCAAAGTAAAAGCAAATATCTTCCCAGATTTCTACATGGTTTATAAATCGGGGAAATTAGCATATTCACTTGGGTTATCTCCTGTTGGAGGAGGTGGAGGAGCTGAATTTGCAAATGGGTTACCATCAATTGATATGATGATGCTTAGTTATCTTGGAGAAGATACTGGAGTTTTAGACCCAGCCTTGGCAGGATTTGGTGTAATTTCTGGAGTTGATTGGACTCAATCATTTACAGCAACTTCAACTTATTTTGGATTGCAATTTGGGGTATCATATGAAGTAATGAACAATCTCTCTATTGCTTTAGGATATAGATCAATAAAAGCAACGGATACTTATGATGGGATAATAGATGCAACATTTAATACTACAATTATAGGCATGCCAGAAGTATCTAATGAAACAATCGTACTGGGTGAAGCTGTAGGTTCAGCATCTACAGGTATTATAGGCTTAAACTACACCATTGGTAAAACAAATATCGGTTTGAAATATGAAACCATGACCCCGTTAGTACTGGAATATACAATTGATGAAACTGATAATTCAGAAATGCTACCTGAAACTTCAAACAATGATATGCCAGCATTATTTGGATTTGGTGTGTCAAATCAATTGATGTCTAATCTCTCTGCTAGTTTCAGTATGAATTACTACTACAATACCGGTGTTAATTGGGATTGGGACGATGAAGTTACTCTTGTTGTTGAAACTGCCGAAGATTTTGTTACCAATGGTTACGATATGGCTTTTGGCATTGAATATGCATTAAATGATGCTCTTTTATTGAGTTTTGGTTATATGCAATCAGAAAGTGGTGCATTAGATGAATATAATAGCGATATGAGCCATAGTTTAGATACTAACACTTTTGGTTTGGGTGCAAAATATTCATTCAACGATAATATCGATTTTAGCGTTGGTTTTTTGAGTACTTCTTATGTAGAAGGTGTCAATGTATTTAATGCAACTTACCCTGCAAATGAAACTTATAACCGAGATGCAGTTGATTTTGCATTTGGTATTCAATATAAATTTTAATTTTTAGTATTTTTTGATTATAAAGGGCAGTCTTCGACTGCCCTTTTTCTTATGATGCAATCCATTATAGATTTTATCAAACTAATAGATTTAAAACTTTTTAACTTCATCAATCAATCGTTGTCAAACCCTATTTTTGATTGGTTAATGCCAATATTCGATAATACAAGAAATTGGATAATTCCATTGATAATTCTATGGTTTGTATTGCTCATAAAAGATAAACCTAACCGATGGAAGTTAATCCTATTAATACCGTTGATTATCTTGTTATGTGACCAAACAGGTGGTTTTATCAAATCGTTTGAATTGCGTGACAGACCATGGTATGCACTTGGATTAGATACCGTGAATCATTTGGGAGGTAAAGGTGGTAAACATTTTTCTTTTCCATCGAATCACGCAGCAAATATAACAGGCATTGCAGTCGTTTTTTCATTTATTTATCGAAAGTACAAATTAATCTTTTGGAGTGTTGCTGGAATTATCTCTTTTTCACGAATTTATATTGGGGTTCATTATCCTTTTGATGTTATGACAGGAATGGTAATAGGATGTTTGTATGGTTTTGGTCTAATCTACATCTGGCAGAAATGGATTATAAAGAAAATCTAATCTCTTGTAGATGTAAAATGGAGTAAGTTTACTAAAACTACTTCTTACTATTTAGCTCCATTATTGAAGCTAAGTTAATTTGGTAAAGTGTCTTCGGGTACTTTAAATCCAAATCCTTTTCCACCTGGCTTGGCCATTTTAATTTCACCGTATTTTTCTTCAAATTTCCTTACATTATCCTGCAAAATCATCAGCAAAGTTTTAGCGTGCGATGGAGTCATAATGATTCTTGATTTCACATTTGCTTTCGGTAATCCAGGTAAAACTTGAGCAAAATCTAAGATAAATTCAGCAGGTGAATGTGTGATAATTGCTAAATTAGAATACTCACCTTGGGCTGTTTCTTTATCAAGTTCAATTTGGAGTTGGTTTTGTTTTTTTTGTTCTTTTTCCATTATTGTTATCCAATCATTTTTCTTTGTTTTTTTCTTCGTTTTTTTTGTTAAACTCTTCCCAATCTTCCTCAACACCGTCCCATTCACGAAATTCTTCTTCGTCTGTAGTTGTTTCCTTAAGGTCTACATTTTCCTCATAGTAATCAATTTTCTCGGCTTTATCCTCAAATTCATCAGGGTCGGTTTCGTCTTTTTGTTCTTTCTCCTGTTGTCCCTTTTTGATTTCGTCTCCATATAATTTTGGATCGAAAAAATCTATATTTGTT
This sequence comes from uncultured bacterium, assembly GCA_964607375.1. GTDB lineage: Bacteria > Fidelibacterota > Marinisomatia > SCGC-AAA003-L08 > JACNLC01 > JACNLC01. Next base: position 8,182 of record CAZSJY010000039.1, on the reverse strand, counting down.
ACAATTCCATGCATCATTAAAAATTCAAGGAAAGCTAGATATTTTTTCTGCTTTAGATTTTTGCCGCACTTTGGGCATTCTAATTTTTTGGCCAATTTCTCTTCGTCAAGAGGATTAGAGCAAATTGGGCAAATTAAACCTTCAAATTTCATATTTTTCTCCGAAATATTGGGCAGGAAATATACTTGAGTAACAAAATGTGAGCAAGTATTTTTAGAGAAATTTTACAATTTATGGTATAATTTTGATAGAAAATCTCTTTCTACTTCAGAAAACTCACTATTACGGCGCAGTTTTACTGTTTCACAAGTATTTAGAAATTTCTCTAAATCTATCTTTTGTCCATCACGACCCCAGGAAAACGATGCAATGGACTTATATTGGAATCCAGAACCAAAAATATTAGCACCAACACCACAATATGCCCCAGTATTGAACATAGTAGAAATTCCGGTTTTTGTGTAATCACCAATCATAACACCTAAAAACTGATGACCCGTTTCAATATTTTCTCCATTTAAATTAAAGCGGATATTACTGTAATTGTTTTTTAGATCGCTATTATTTGTATTAGCCCCCAAATTGACCCACTCTCCGATATAACTGTGCCCTAAAAAACCATCATGTTGCTTATTACTGTATCCGTGAATTATTGTATCTTCGATTTCACCACCAACTTTACAATATGGACCGATACTTACATTCCGTTTCAATTTGCATCCAGGATTGACGATCGAGTTTTTGCCAATGTACACAGGACCTTTAATAAGTGCACCGATATCAATAAATGCACTTTCATCTATTATAATCGGACCTTCTGTTGCATCTAGAATAACACCTCCAGCTATTCCACTTCCCTCACCGAGGAAAATTTCTTCTTCATTTACTACAATAACTGATGGATGTGGTATTCCTTGTTTCCCTAGAGTAGAATTGTTTGCATCTTCCATAATTTGAGATCCAGTTTGAAAAATTGCATCCCATAAATACTCAAATAGAATCACATCAATCTGACTAGAAACGAGTTTGGACTTTTCTAGCACAACAGGAACATCATTAGATGAAATATCATTTTCTGTACTAAAAGAAACTATATGATTATTTTTGCTATAACTGTGATTTTCAGTTACTTCAGTTAGTTTATCTTTAGTCCACAAAACTGCACTATTTACCCAAGTTCCCCGTTCAATGTTTTTTGGATTTACGGAATATTTTGGATATCGTTCTTTGATTATGTCTGTTAATTCGTGACGGACAAGAAGAGTTATTTTATCATCATCAGATATCAGTGATTCTATTCTTTCGAGATTAGTGAATGCACCGCACCGAATTTCAAAAACTGCATGAGTTAATGTAAACGGATAGAGTTTTTGGAAATAACTATCTTCAAAAATTGTTATATTCATAATTCTGCCAACATTAAGTTAATTTGTTGATATCCTCTTTCTAAAAAACCTGATTTTGAAACATCCAATTGTATATTGTAAAATTTATCAGCTAGTTTTGACCTAAATCCAACCTTATACCCTGATGGAATATTGCTGATTAGTTTTGATATTTCCAACTGAAATTTCGGATTTAAGTCAATAATAAGATCAAAATGAATGCGTTTTTGAATTTGTTTTGTTTGAGAATAAATATCATCATCCATTTTTCCGTCTTCCATTTTTAAATATATTGCATGCCCTCTAGTGAAATGAATCAAATTTCTAAACTCAGATTTAACCAAAAAAATAAAATTTAAATGTGATAATGATGATTCGCTAAACTTTCTCAAGCAATAAGATGCCACCCTAAATGATGCTTCGTCAACAGGGAAAAACACTAAAACGGATTTTACCTGATAATTTAAATTAGGTAATTCAATTCTAGAAGATAACTTTCCAATTTTACCACGAATGGTCAAATACCTTATTTTTGCTCGTAATTTAAGTAGATTAAATTCCATAAATATGGATAATTTACGAATATGGATTACACATTTGATATTAAATATCTGAATAAATTTAAAATAAACACATAAAAGTTAATCTTGGATGTATGTCGGAACATAAACATAAATTATTGAAGTGGATATCAGCAGTATTATTAGTATTTTTGCAGTTATTGTATTCCAATCAATATATCACCTCAAGCATGAAAACCTCAATAAAATCTCTTCTAAATTATGAAGAAGTAGCCATGAACATTGATGATGAAATAGAAAAAGCAGAATTTTATAGTGCTGTTGCAAGTGAGATAATGGACAAAACTGTACAATTACAAACTGTTTATTCAAATAAATTTCAAAGTTATGAAATCGAGATTGAACAAATTTGTAGTAGAAACAATTTAGTAAATATATCATTAGAATTACCAGATAAGTTTCAGATTCGTTATGAATATAAAACGGTTAAAGTATCCGAAAAGACAATTAAAAAACAATTTCATTACAAACAAGCAAAAGTCTTGAAGAACCAATTTATAAAGGGCTATAAACAGTATCGAGAAATTGAAAGTAGATATAAAAAGCGAATCCAGGAATTGGATGAAGAGATTCTAATATTGGATTCACAAAAAAATCAGACTGTATCTACCGAAGAAGTTTACAGAGATAAAACAGTTAGAGATTTACCAGTATTTTTCAAAAGTTATGTTTGGCCGTGTAATTCAGGGGAGTATATTACAGGTGTTTTTGGAGAATTTCGCGAGAGAAGATTCCATTCAGGTATGGATGTAAGAACATTTGGGAAAATTGGTTTTGAAGTTTATGCTATTGAAAATGGCTATCTTGAACGAATGAGGACAGGTTCTAAGGGCTATGGGAAAGCTCTTTATATCCGTCTCGATGACGGTAATATAGCGGTATATGCACACCTAAGTTCTTTTAAATCTTCATTCAATCAAATTGCGAAATTCATTCAAAATTCTGAAAATAGATATACCATTGATAAATCATTTGACCCATTTGAGTATCCTGTTAAAAAAGGAGAACTTATTGGATATACTGGAGATACTGGAGGATTATCTGGGCCTCATTTGCATTTTGAAATTCGTGATGAAAGCAACCATCCATTAAATCCTTTCCTGACTAATTTAGGTGTTACAGATTCTCAATTTCCAATTCCAAAATCGTTAGCTATTATTCCTACAGAAAAACAATCTTTGATAAATGGATTTCCCAAAACTAAAATTTTAGAAATTCTAAAAATAAATGAAAGGAATTTCCAAGTTCCTGACACAATCTCAATTCAAGGCCAGTTTGGTATAGCACTTCAAATTAACGATAGGATCAACAAACATTCGTTTAATTTTGGTTTATATGGGATAAATCTTTTTATTGACGATGAATTAATTTATAAAACTCAATTTAGTATTTATGATTTCGAGGAAAACAACTCTTTCTACGAACACCTTGATTACACTCTATTTCGCGAAGGAAATGGCAAATACTATCGCTTGCAATCTGATGAAAATCCAATGTCGTTTGTTGATGAATCTTCAAAGCCAATACCTAAGTTGATTGACGGATATCATTCCTACAGAATAGAAGCGTGGGATTTTGCACAAAATCTTGTTACAATAACCGGAGTTTTGAAGGTTGCTCCAATTCCTGAAATTACGGTATCATTCCACAATGCTAACAATCAAATCACTGTAACAACTAATTCAGATGAATCGATTAAACCGAGCATCACTTTATTGACTTTATTTGACGATAATCATTCCCTTTATCCTAAAATAACAACAAATAATGGAGGAGTTTCTTTTGAAAACCCAAATCATCCGTTTAAAGTAATTGAAGTTGTGGGGGATGCTCCAAATGGGCTTCGGAGTAAACCACAGTATTTTGGAATGAACTCTAAAACAATTTTGTATCCTGAAGTTACTCCAAAAATCAAACATTATCCACACGGAATAATTTTAGAATTCTACGAAGAAATATTCACTAACAGAACCGCTGATTTATTGTTAGGTAATTTTAGAACTTTACAGAAATACTCTTTAGAACGAAGTAATAAAAATGTATTTTCTTCGCAAGTGTTTTCACCTGAAGAACTCTCTGAGTTTACTGAATTTTCAATTCGCTATTTAGGTGAACCGGATGTTGTAGTAAAATCGAATATTCATAGTCAATTAGTTATTCCAAATCGCTCTTTTCAATTGTCATTCGATTCAGAAACAATATCAGTTTCAGGTGATGGAGATACATTTCAAGATACAACATTAGTTTGGATAAATAACGCATTTCCTCCTCAATTACCCGAAGGAGAAATTGTAGCAGGTCCATATTTTATTGGTCCTGACTTAGTTCCTTATTTGGATGAAATTGATATTACTTTTAATCTTGATATGGGCATAAGCAAATTTGAAAATTCAGGGATATTTTACTATGATACTCGTAAATCCAAATGGCATTATATGGTAACAGAAAAGTCTGGAAATTCTTATTCAACAACCGCCTTGTCTGGTGAAATATTCGCATTGATTGCAGAAGATAACTCCCCTAAATTAATAGATTTAATCCCAGATGTTGGTGGGACTTACAAAGATTTGACAAGTCTATCGTTATTTGTAAGGGATTCATTTTCTGGAGTTGATGGAGAGAACAATGTTACAGTAAAAATTGACGGACAAAAAATTATCCACGAATATATTTCATATCGTAAACTGATAAATTATCAATTTGATGAAGAACTTTCAAAAGGGACTCATCAGTTGACTATTGAAGCACAAGATAATGTTGGCAATACCACTATAATCACTGGTGACTTTTTTGTACAGTAATCACAAACCACTAATTTCGCTATTTTCACGAAAAGATATTGATAATTCGTGTAATTCGGAGTGAAAATAAAGAAAGAGCTATATGTTTATTCCATATAAAGATGATAATCCACGAATTTTAGTTCCATATGTAACTTGGACAATTATGGGAATCAACATTCTAATATTTTTATACCAATTGTTATTAAACCAAGAATCATATTTCACTTTTTTAATTGATTATAGTGCAATTCCAAATAATATTGTTGGTGATGGAAATTTAGCTCTCCGAGAATGGGGTTTTTCTTCTTGGCTTCTTCCATATTTGACGATAATAACTTCATTATTTCTTCACGGTGGTTTTATGCACCTAATCGGGAATATGGTATTTCTCTACATTTTTGCAGATAATGTAGAAAGTATTCTAGGACACAAAAAATTCATCCTCTATTTTTTACTTTGCGGAATAATTGCTACACTTACTCAAATCTGGATTTCTTCAGATTCTGTAGTTCCAATAATTGGAGCATCTGGAGCTATTTCCGGAATTATGGCGGGTTACATGCTAAAATATCCTTCAGCGAGAATCCATACCCTGGTTTTTGTGTTTCCGGTAGTTTTACCAGCAGTTGTAGTAGTAGGATTTTGGTTTGCAACACAAGTGATGAATGGATTTGGCAATTTATACAATGCAGATGGTGGAAGTGTAGCGTGGTTCTCCCACATCGGGGGATTTGTTGCAGGAGGACTACTTATGTTCGTAATTTCCAAAGGTAAATTTTATTGGATAAAAAGATGAAACCCGAAAAATTAATTAAATCAGCTTTAGAAGCACAAAAGAAATCTGTTTCTCCGTATAGTCAATATCCAGTTGGGGTTGCATTGCTAACAGAAAATGGAGAAATTATACACGGATGTAATATTGAATCGAAAGCTTACCCAACAACTTTATGTGCCGAGAGGGTGGCAATATTTTCTGCAATTGCCCAAGGATATCCCAAATTTACAGCGATGGCAATCGTTACAAAAGATGGTGGAATGCCATGTGGTGCTTGTAGGCAAATAATCAGCGAGTTTGCCGGGAATATTCCACTATATATTGGAAGTTCTGAAAGTGATTTTAAAATAAACACAATAGATAAATTACTTCCAGACCCTTTTTAATATTGATGGAATTAGAACTGTTCTCCATGTTGTAAAGTTATCTTAAGTTATTATTACAAAATTTAGAAAGGAAATGTGAAGATGAAATTGATTTTAATTGGACCTCCTGGGGTTGGAAAAGGAACTCAAGCTAAATTTCTAGTTGAGAAATACATGATACCACAAATTTCTACCGGTGATATGCTACGCGTGAATGTTAGAGAAAATACACAATTAGGTCTTGAAGCACAAAAATTTATGAATGCAGGTAACCTCGTTCCTGATACTGTAATTCTTGGGATGATGAAAATGCGACTACAAGATGATGATTGCAATAATGGATACATACTTGATGGATTTCCACGAACAATTCCGCAAGCGGAAGGTCTTGATAAACTTCTATCAGAAATGGAAGAAAATCTTGATGTGGTGTTAGTCATTAATGTAGCAAATGAAGAAGTTATAAAGCGACTGTCTTCTCGTCGTTCTTGTAAAAGTTGTGGAACTGTGTACAATTTGATGTTTGACCCACCCAAAAAGGAAGGAGTTTGCAATCAATGTAACGGTGAACTTTATCAACGAGATGACGATAAACCAGAAACAATTTCTCAACGATTAGAAATTTATAGCCAACAAACCAAACCACTTGTTGAATTTTACTCTAAACAGAATTTGATAAAAACAGTTAGTGGATTGGGAACTATTGAGGCAGTCAAAAATAGTATTTTTACTGTGTTAAATTAGGATTATATTGTGAAAATATCTGACAATAAAAATGTATTAGAATTTACTAAAACTTATTTGGTTGGGCATATGCAATATTCGGATGGACGAGATTGGCGTGAGGAGGTAACAGCAGAACTTACAAAATTGAATATTACGGTGTTCAATCCGTATAAAAAACCATTTGTGAAAGATGTTGAAGAAGATGAAGAGGCTCGTAAACAAATGCTTTCAGATATGGAAAATGGTAACTTCTCTGATGTTGCTGATAGAATGAAAATTGTAAGGAGTTACGACTTAAATTTAGTTGACCGTTCGGATTTTATTATTGCTCATTTACTTCCGGATGTTGCGAGCTGGGGAAGTGCAGAAGAAATTGTAACTGCAGTTCGTATGAAAAAACCAATGTTTGTCAGTATGGAGGGCGGGAAAAAGAAAACTCCACTTTGGTTACTCGGAATGTTTCCCCATCATTTTATTTATGATTCAATCGAAGAAGTAATGGAAGTTATCAAAAAAATTCATTCAGGTGATATAAAAATAGATAGTGATCGTTGGAGATTACTGCGAAAAGAATTGAGATAATAACTCAAATTATGCAAACTTCATTCATGAAAAATCAAAAGAACTTTCTATATGCACAAACTTAGGATAAATCGCAAATCTCTATTTCGTATTTACTCACTGCATAGATTCCTGAGTAAGTATTTAGTTGTTACACTACTTTCCCCATTCACTAGATGTGGGTTGATTACAATAAGTGAAATATAGGTTACACCCAAAAAATGTTTAAACTCGGAATAACAGGAGGAATTGGATCAGGTAAAACAACTGCAACCAAGTTTTTTGCTAATAAAGGTGCTATCATATTTAATGCTGATGAAGAGTCCAAAAACCATCTTCGTCATTCGATTGCGTTACAACATAAAATAATAAATGCGTTTGGTTCTGCTGTGGTTGGAGATAATCATAAGTTAAACTTCAAATCACTTGCTGAAATAGCATTCTCCAGTAAAATTGATCAAAAGATTCTCAACGGGATTATGTGGCCGGAAGTATTTGTATTAATTGATGAAGCTATGAAAAAAGCGGAAAAAGAAAATATAAAATTGTTCGTAGTAGAAGCAGCTTTATTAATTGAAGCAGATTTACAAAACCTTTTCGATAAAACAATATTAATAACTGCTAATAAAAATCACAGAATTAAAAGAGCAGGTAATCGAAGAAGTATTTCACAAAGCCAAGTATTAAAGAGAATGGACCTTCAAATATCCGAAGAAGATAAACGCAAATCAGTCGATAATATCATCGAAAATAATTGGACTATTGACAAATTGTATATAGAACTTGAAAAATTCTATTCTAACCTTTTTCCTCAACAACAAACCAATAAAAACTAACTACTAGAATCCTTTGAGATACTATTAAAGTGGTTAAAACAAACCGAAAATACAAGAAACCCACGATATCGTGGTCTAACCGAAGAGACATAATTACTAATCGTTTCAACGATTTACCCAAAAACACTGTTTATCAAAGGATTCTACTGATTGCTCCTAAAGGCTTTTGG
>CAZSJY010000038.1:0-17543 GCA_964607375.1 uncultured bacterium | reverse complement strand
GAAATTTATTTGTATGGGAACCAATATATCCAGCCCCTCCTACTATTAAAATCATAAATTATCTACCAATTTATTGAAATGTTTGTTTGATTTATTGTACAACTGAATAATTCGTATACTATAATAAAATTCTCATGTTAATTTAATTCATCTTTTTCAATTTACTCTATTCCCTTTCTTATCCACTTTCCCAATAACTCTTCCTGGATTACCTACTACAAGTGAATAAGGTGGAATATCTTTTGTTACAACAGTTCCTGAGCCAATCATAGAATATTCTCCAATTGTAACACCACAAACAATTGTAGCATTGGCTCCAATAGAAACTGATTTTTTTACAATAGTTTTTAAATAAAATTCGCTTCCTCTTTGTGGAAATTCAGATCTCGGTAATTTTATGTTAGTAAAAACCATTGACGGTCCGCAAAATACATAATCTTCCAATTCTACACCTTCATATACTGACACATTATTCTGAATTTTAACTCCATTTCCAATTTTTACATTATTCCCAATATTCACATTCTGACCAATAGAGCATTTCTCTCCAATTACAGAACCGGACTGGATATGAGAAAAATGCCAAATTTTAGTATTTTTTCCTATTGTAACATCATCGTCTATATATGATGATTCGTGCGTATAATATTCTTTTGTTTTGCTCATTAATTTAACTCACTTTGACTTAATAACGATTCTGTAGATTTCTCAAGAATTTTGACTACATTCAGTCCACTAAATCCATCTGCAATTTCTATTTTTTTATCTAAATTTTGAATAAAGTATTCGAGTTCCGCCGTTAATGGAAATCCTTTATCATACGTAATGACCTCAGTTGCACCATTTCGTGCAATGGGTTCTCCATTTATCCAGTCGATTCCTTTTTCATAAAAGAGAATGTTCTTTTCTTTGGATGAATCTTCAAAGGATAGCATCCCTTTTGAACCAATAATAATCATTCGATGTTCTTTAAATGGATGTAACCATGATACAAAAATATGCGTTTTAATATTATTAGGATAAGATAATGTTGTCATTGTGGTGTCATGGATATGAGGTTGTAAAAATGCACCACCTGTCGAATTAATCGATGTTGGTTCTGCACCAATTAGGTATTCAAAAATCGATAGATCATGCGGGGCAAAGGACCAAAATACATTTTCTTCCTTACGAACAGTTCCTAAATTTAGTCGATTCGAATAAATATACTGTAATTTCCCAATTTTGCCATTTTCAATTAAATTTTTGATTTTTTGGATAGCAGGATGGAACAATAATACATGCCCAACCATCAAATTTGTTGAGTTTTGTTCTGCAATTTTCACTAATTCGCTTGAACTACTTTCTTTCAGTGTTAGTGGTTTTTCTATAAGTACAGGAATCTTTCTTTCAAGAATGCATTTTCCAAGTTTATAATGTGTCTCAGCAGGTGTTGCAATTACAAATCCATCAAATCCTGCTTCAAGAGCATCTTCAATTTGATTAAATAATCGTATTGAAGGATATTCCTGCTTCAGTTCTTTAAGTCTAGTAGAATTACTTTCTACGATTCCACCTAAAGAATCTAAATTGTTCAAAGTCTTGATGTGGTTTTTCCCCCATCGACCTGCACCTACTACACAAATTTTCTTATTTTTATCAATCATTATTCCTCATTTTCTAATCATTCATCATCGCTTTTTGGATGGTGGATTTTGGATTATTCATTGTTTTTTCATCTAACATCTAAAATCTTTAATCGCTTTTTTTATACGGCTCCGCCATTTCAGTCCCATTATTGAACTTACAAGAGTATAGATAAATCATTAAACCTCACCGTGAAATTACATAAACTGATTCAGAATATTCAATTGATAATTTCAATATATTTAGGATCAATTTCAATAGAAACACCTTGCATAAGAGATTCAACAAAAAATACTATCCGAAATTTATTTACAGATTTAAAAACAATACCTTCAAGTCCTTTTAAGGGACCTAGTACAACTTTTATTTTTTTTCCAAATGGAATGGCTTCTTCGCTCCTAATTGTACTGAATTCATTAATCATTGTTTTTATCCAAAACATTTGTTTATCAGGTACTATTGAAGGATTTCCATTAAATCCTATAAATTTAACAACGCTGGCTGTCTGTAGGACTTTCAGCTTATCAAGATTATATTCTATATGTACAAAAATATAACCTCGAAATAATGGAACTTCTACTTTTTTTTTCCGATCACTCCATTGGCGAAGTTTAGTGATAAGCGGTAAAGATGATTCAATTCCTTTATCTAATAATAATTGGTTTACTTTTTTCTCGTGTTTTGATCGAACATATATTACATACCAATTCTTATCAACAATCAATTCTGAGCTCATTATATTTTGTTTAATTGTTTAGTTTTACTGATATTACTTTCTAAATTAATCCAGCGATTTTATTTATATCTTCTTCTTCCAAGTATGGGTGCATTGGAAGGCTAAATATCCTTTTGCTTACAGCTTCAGAAATTGGAAAATCTCCTACGGCATAATTCAAATATTCGTAAGCAGTTTGTAAATGAAGTGGTTTAGGATAATATATTGCAGTCGGAATATCTGCATCTTTTAATCTGCTTTGTATCTCTTCGCGATGTTTAGAGTTTTCAGCCAATACCGAATACTGAGCCCAAGCTGAAACATAACCATCTGGGATAACAGGTGTCTCTACTTTTCCTTTCAATTTTTCAGAATATAATTCTGCTACTTTACTTCTTTGTGATACTTCATTGTCGAATATAATCAATTTTGCTAACAATACTGCAGCTTGGATAGAATCCATCCTTGCATTTAGTCCAATTCTAACATTTTCATATTTGTCATTACTTTCTCCGTGAACACGAACAGAAATTAGTTTTTGATAAATATCGTTATCATCAGTAAACACTGCACCACCATCACCATAACAACCCAAAGGTTTAGCTGGGAAAAAAGATGTTGAGGCTGCATCTCCAAATTTACATGCTTTTATGGAGTTAATTGAACCACCAAAACTTTGGGCAGCATCTTCCAACACGAATAGATTGTATTTTTTTGCTATGGACTCAATTGCAATATAATCTGCAGGTAATCCAAATAGGTCAACTGGTAAAATTGCTTTTGGGTTAAGGTCTCCTTCGTCAATTACTTTTTTGATTTCTTTTTCTAGAGCATCTGGATTGATATTATATGTACAAGGATCAATATCAACAAATATTGGAGTTGCTCCCAACAAACTGATAACTTCTGCAGTAGCTATAAATGTAAATGGAGTAGTAAATACTGCATCACCTGTCCCTATATTCCAAGCCATCAATGGCATGAGTAGGGCATCAGTACCAGAAGAACAACAGACAGAATACTTTCTTCCAACATATTTTGCTAATTTATCCTCTAATTCTTTTATCTCCGGACCCATAATATACTTCCCATGATTCAAAACTTTTTGAATTCGCTCATTCACATCTTGTTCTATTTCTTTATATTGTCTTTTCAAATCGATAAACTGCATTATCATCCCCTATTTGTTATAATAATTTTTATACCACTCAATAAATTTAGGAATCCCTTCTTCAATAGTAATTTGAGGAGAAAACTCTATTATTTGATCCAAACTACTTGTATCTGCAAGCGTATCTTTAACATCGCCTGGTTGTTTAGGTAACAAATTCGTTTTTGCTTTAATACCCAAAGCTTTTTCAATTTCTCCAATATAGTCCAACAAACCAACCGATTTATTACCACCTATATTCAATATTTGATATGGGTTTACATCTTTCTCTGACTTAGGTTTATTCAATAATCTGAAAATACCCTCAACAATGTCATCTATATAAGTAAAACTTCTTGTATGTTTACCATAATTATATACTGGAATTGTCTCATTGTTTAACATCATTTCAGTAAATTTAAACAATGCCATATCAGGTCTTCCCCAAGGACCGTAAACTGTAAAAAACCGTAATCCTGTAGTAGGTAAATTATATAAATGAGAATAAGTATGAGCCATTAGTTCATTAGCTTTCTTAGTGGCTGCATAAAAGGAAATTGGGTGATCTACATTATCTGATTCAGTAAATGGTAGTTTTGTATTTCCCCCATACACTGAACTTGATGAAGCATATACAAGATGCTGAATTTCATTATAGCGACAAATTTCAAGTATATTTGTAAATCCAATTAAATTAGAATTAGCATACACAAGTGGATTTTCCATTGAATATCTAACTCCTGCTTGAGCTGCAAGATGAACAACTATCTCGTATTTATTGTTGTTAAAAAGTTGTGTAACAGATTGTTTATCTACAATGTCCATTTTTTGAAATGAAAAATTGGAATAATCCGACAACTTTCTAATTCGTGCTTTTTTAAGATTTACATCATAATAATCATTTAAATTATCTATACCAGTTACATTGTATCCAAAGTCACACAATCTTTTGGATAGATGGTATCCTATAAATCCAGCAGTTCCTGTAATCAGGATTTGTTGATCTTTATTCATTTTCTACTTTATTTTTTATCTTCTGTATAGTATTGGTAATAATAGGAATAAGCATAAGCATCGTGTTTATTTGATATTCCATTTATTACACAACCAAGTAGAGGTGCGTTCACAGATTTAAGCAATGATAAAACATGTTTAAATCCAACTGTTTCTGTGCTTCCTGCTTTAATGATCAATGCTAATCCGTCCACATCGCCTGATAGCATCCTAGAATCTGTTACTGCATTTACAGGAGGTGAATCAAATAAAACAATATCCCATTCTTTTTTCACTTGTTGTATAAGATTTTGCATGCGACTTGAACCCAAAAGCTCACTCGGATTGATGGGTGAAGCACCACCAGGAAGGATAGATAGATTCTCAATATCAGTTTTTAGTATAAATTTGCTTAGGTCTTGTTTTTTACTTTTTTGTAGCAGATATTCCGTTAATCCAGGTTCTTTTTGAGTTTTAAATACTCTATGTAACATTGATTTTCTTAAATCAGCATCTACCAACAGAGTCTTTTTACCAAGTTGAGCAAAAGCTATTGCTAAATTAACAACTGTTGTACTCTTACCTTCTGATGCTCCAGGACTGGTTACCAATATAGTTTTAACTTCTTTATTAGAATATGCGTGTGTAATGCTGGTTCGTATATTTCTATAAGCTTCAGATACTGGATGTTGTGGTTCAAAATGAGTGATTAACCTCTTTTCAAAGTCTGATATATTATTTTTTGTCATTCTAGCTTTTTGTTTTTTTAACTTTCTTCGATGATAATATCTCTTTCCATTGCCAATTAATGGAATTACTCCAATAACAGATACTCCAAATTTCTGAACATCATCAATTGAATGAAGTGTTTGATCGAGATACTTTATAATTAAGGATAAACCTACTCCAAAGCCAAATCCTAGAATTAACCCAAGTAAAAGATTACGATTAACATTTGGACTAAATGGTATATGTGATGGATACGCTTTGTCGATAATTCGAATTCCTGAAGATTGTGAAGCTTCAGTTAATTGAATTTCTTTAAGTTTTTCTTTTAAAATTAAGTACAATTTTTCCTTAACATTGATATCCCTGTTTAATCTAGCTAAGGTTAAAATTTTATCAGGATACTTAGTTAATTCACTTTCGATATTTTCAATAAGTTTTTGATATTCGATAGCACGGACATTTAGCTGAAATCTATCAGAATTCAGTTTAAAAATCGTAACTAGTAAATTTTTGGTAGCTTCAATTGGATCATCATATGTTAAACCACTGTTTAGTAATAGCTGTGTTTCTTTGGTTAACATAGTTTTTATAGTTTTAATTTGTTTGTTGATTTCCTTGACTAAACGGGAATTGGGTTCTGCTTCTATATTTTTTGCTTGAATAAGTGCGTTTTCTTGCTTTGCAAGTTCTTTTCTTAATTCAACAATTTTAGGATTAATAGTATTTAGGACGTCTTCAATTAGTGTACTTTGAGATTCATCCAATTTGTTTTTTTCAAAAGTCAATAAACTATCAATTTCATTCACATTAGCTATAGTTTTATTGAACATCATTTTGTATTCGGATAATTGTTCGAATAGAATTGAAGTATTACCATCTAAACTAAAAATCTTTTCAGTTTCTTGGAATAGTTTTTTTTGGTCCTCAGCTTGAATGAGATCACTCTCTAAGTTATCTAATTGTACTTTCAAAAATTCTCTAGATTTTACAACCTTATCACTTTTCCATAATAAATTTCTATTTTGATATACTTTTACAATAAGATTTAAAATATAAGATGCTTCCTCAGGATCTATTGAGGAATACGAAACATCAAGAGTGCGGGTATCTCTTTTCAAAGATACGGATAAACTTCTTAATAGTATCTCTGCGAAATTTCTTCGCGATTTGAAAGTCAGATTGTCTAATTTTGGATTAATAATCTGATTCTCATCATAATAACCTAGAGTAAATACTTCTTTAAGGAAATTATCAATCTTTGCAGTTTTGGGAGTATATATTCTAGTCCCAAATAAGTACAAATTGTTTCTTTTGTTAGAATTCCACAATGAGTCTATTGCTGTTTCGATCAGAGAGTGACTAGTAAGTATTTGAATTTCATTATTCAAACTTGAGTGGTCAAAACCTTCACCAAAACCAATGAATTGTTGTGTCTGATTTTCTTCATTTAGAATAATCAAGGTTGATGATTTATAGCTTGGAGTTGTTGAATATGTTATATAAACTGATGCTAGAAATACAGCAAGAGTTGTAATAAAAAGCAATAACTTGTGTTTTTTAACTAGTCTGATGTAATCCTTTAGTTCTAGACTTTGTTCATTGTCATTATAATAAATATCACTCATATATTAGTCCATTTAGATCTCTGAAAGTTACACCCCATGATTATTCAAAATCATTAGAATATTTTTTTATTTGAAGATTTTTTTGTGATTTGTATCACATCAGTTATCATTTTTAGGTGGATTTTGCTTTTAACAAAATAGTATGCTCCAATTATAGTCAATGTGATATATCCATAGGCATGAAGTACTATAGCAAAAGCAATTGCTTCCTCAGGTTGAAATCCACCAATCAATGAAATCATCACATACTTTACAGACACATGGAATGTACCAATCATTCCTGGGGCGGAAGGAATTGATAAAACTAACGAAGAAATTATTAAAACAAGTAAACTCTGAGAAATTGACATATTAAAATGCATCGCAGTTTGTATCAAATGAGTAACTGTCCAATAAATTCCCCATAATAGAAATGTCAGTATTATAACTTTCCATCTGTACGAATACTGTAAGCCCCTAAATCCTGACAAAAATTCTTTTAATCTTTGAAAAAAGAGATTTGTTGTTTTTCGAGATTTATAAACTCTATTAATTATAATCAGAAACAATCCTAATATTATTACTACAATTATTCCAATAATTGCAAACCGAAGAATATCATCGGGTAATGGATAAATAAGTAGCAGTAAAACTGAGAGAGTAATCAATCCAAAAGTATCTAACAATCTCTCAAATACAACAGAACCAAAAACGAAAGAACCTGGAATTTTATAATCACGACTTACAAAGTAAGAACGCAATAATTCTCCTAATCTCAATGGCAGAATATTATTTCCAAAATATCCAATCATCTCTGCTCGAAACAGAAAATTTGTAGAGATGTCTTTTTCATGTTTAACTAAATATTTCCATCTAATAGCTCTGATGTAAACAGAACCTGTTAAAATCAATGAACTAGCAACAATTAGAAGAAGATTTGAATTTTGTAATGATACTAGGAATTCATCACTATTAAAATCATTGAAAGCAAAATATAAACCAATTGCACTTAACAATATTCCAAGGTAAATCCTTGGATTAAAAAAAGATAGTCTTGGTTTATCTTTTGGCATTATTCTCTTAAATCTATTTCAAATGCTCCAGGAATCTCTAAATTGAATATATCAGAATTCCCATTAAAACTACCTGTGGAAATACCAAATAATCTCTGTGTGTATTCTTTACCTGGAATATCAATCCACATTAGTTCATCATTTTGTTTTGAAAAATGGACTTCTGCATTTGGTATCCCATTTGAAAAAGAAAGTTGATACTCCCATTCGGATGTAATATTCTCACGCTTTACATTTAGTAACTTCTCTTTATCAAACCAAACTAAAATCGTATTTTCAAATGTAGAATCAGGCCATTGAGTAATGAGTCTATTTGATCGTTTATCATAGGTTTTCCATACAATTCCATCTGATACAATTGTTTTGTATCCCATCTCAAATCTAAACTTCTTATCTTTGTTAACAACTATTCTTCCGTGTGATTCTGATGTATCATATGGTGTTACAAACCAATGTGACAATTTGATTTCCAAAATAGACGAATCGGATTGAGATAAGTTAGCATTAACCCATTTTTCAAAATGATCTTGACTAAATCCTAATGTACAAATGATACAGACTAACAACTTTTTACTTAGCATAGATTTCTCCTTTTGACTTTTATTTTTTTGCGAATTACTCTACAATATTTTCCAAATATGTAGAATCTACTAAAACTTCTCTAGCTTTACTTCCACTAAAACCGGATATAATCCCCATTGCTTCTAACTCATCAATTAACCTTCCAGCTCGACTGTAACCAATTCTAAATCTTCTTTGAAGTAATGAAACTGACGCTTGTTGATTTTGGATAACTAACTTTGCTGCATCCATAAACAATTCATCTCGATCATTCTCAATTGAAAGTTCTGAACCTTCAGATTTCTTCTTCACTTCTGGTAAATGAATTTCCTCTGGTTTAGGTTGGCTTGAAATATGATCCATAATATCTTCAATTTCATCAAGTTCAACAAATGCATTATGTAGACGAAGAGGAGCTGAAGAACCTGGAGGTAAAAATAACATATCACCACGACCCAATAATTTTTCTGCACCCATTTGGTCAATTATGGTTCTTGAATCCACTTTTTGCGAAACCTGAAATGCAATTCGTGCTGGGAAGTTAGCTTTTATCAAACCTGTGATAACATCTACAGATGGTCGTTGAGTGGCTACTACTAAATGAATTCCAACTGCACGAGCCATTTGTGCTAAACGAGTTATTGGTTCTTCAATGTCTTTCCCTGAAGTCATCATCAAATCAGCAAGTTCATCTACGATTACTATAACAAAAGGAATTTTCTCTAAATCAGGATTTTGCTCGCTTTTTGAGTGATATTCAGCAATGTTTCTTACTGTTGAATCAGCAAACAACTGATATCGTCGTTCCATTTCAACAATGGCAGCATTAAGAATCCCCACTGCATTCTCCGGTGTAGTCATTACATATTCATCAATATTGGGTGATGTAATCAAATGATAACCAACTAACGATTTATAACTCGATAATTCTAATTTCTTCGGATCCATCAAAATAAACTTTACTTCATCAGGTTTTGCCTTGTAAAGTATAGAAATTATGATTGTGTTAATACAAACCGATTTACCTGAACCAGTTGCACCTGCAACTAAAACATGTGGCATTTTTGCTAAATCGAAAACATAGGCATCACCTGTAGTTGTTTTGCCAACCGCAAGTGTAAGCTTGGATTTACTATTGATATACTTCTCTGAATTGATGATGCTCTTCAAATACACGATTTCAGGATCATCGTTAGGTAATTCAATCCCTACATTATGCGAGCCGGGAATTGGAGCAATAACTCGAACTCTCTGTGCTCTCATAATCCTGGCAAGGTCATCGGATAAATTTACAAATTTATTCACTCGAACACCTTCAGCAGGTTCAATTTCAAATAAAGTAATAACCGGTCCTGGAGAAATTCTTCTGACTTTCCCAACAACTCCGAAAGTCTGTAGTGCGTGTTCCAATTGCTGTGCTTTTTGTTGTAGAATTTCTTCAGACACTCCACCAACAACCGGAGGAGGAGATTTTAGTAACTCAATTGATGGAAGTTTATATTGACGATATCGAGCTCGACGTTCTTTGAGTGCATCCAAATCTCCCTCTTCAATTTCGTCCATCTCTTCAATTTCAATGTTTCGTTCATCAAAATCCTCAATTTCTTCTGCTTTGTGAATATCGACTTTTGTTTCTTCGGAAATAGTAGATTCAATTTCTTCAGAGAGATTTGGAGGATTTTCTTCAATTTTTTCTAACTCTGGGTTTGGTTGGGAAGTTGGTTCTTTTGATTTTATAGGAATCGGAATTTCTTTTGGTGTTTTAGATAATTTCTTTAGTCTTCGTTTTTCTTTTAACTCTTCAAATTTCAATTGAATCCAATTTTTGGCACGAGTTAGTCCATCATAGATTGATAACCTGAAAAATCCTATGATAATCAAAACTATACAAATTGCTAAAATGAAAACTGTAGCAAAAGTCCCAACAAAATCGTGAATGAATTTGGCAGACATCCCACCAATCAATCCACAGTAATCGAAACTTTCAGACTCACCGAAAAGATAATAGATCCCAATAGCAATGCTTAACCAAAATCCAAGTGCAAATAAATATAAAATCGGGCGAATTAATTTCTGTAATTTCTTTGCAGTCACTAATCCATAACCAAGTATCACCAATACAATTGGAAATACAAATGCTCCCCATCCTAGTGTCAATTTGATTAAGTAGTAGGAAATATAAATTCCGATAATTCCCATAGAGTTTGTTGCTGCTACTTTTTCGGATATGGTAGGCTCTTCACTTGGATTATAAGTAAATAAACTCAAGAAAACCAAAATAGAAAGTACTATTAAAAGTACACCAATAATTTCCCGACGGTGCTTATTCATATGTAAAATCTAATACTTTTTGATGATATAATAAAATCTTCATTTTTACCACATAAAACTTGAAATATTCTGTGAAATCCCTGCTTATTACCACTGCCAGCTGCTACTCATATTTTCTCCTCCTCACACCTTCTCCAATTCTCCAGCAGTCCTCTACTCCATCAAAGAAGTATTTTTCACAAACGGAGGTTTTACAATCTTCGCTTTTACCGGTTTGTTTCTGATGATGATATCAATCTCATTACCGGATTTATTGAGTCCTCGTTTCACATATCCTAAACCAATTCCACTTTTAAGAGTTGGTGATTGTGTTCCGCTTGTAACGATTCCAACATTTTCACCATTAACTTGAATTTCATAACCGTGTCGCGGAATTCCTCGCTCGCTTAAAACAAATGTAATTAATCGTCTATCAGGACGATTTTCCCTCACTTTTGCAATTACTTCACTGCCTATAAAATCACCTTTATCGAGTGCGGTAATCCAACCCAAACTTGCTTCAATTGGATTTGTAGTTTGGTCAATATCATTTCCATATAAACAATATTTCATTTCCATACGCAGAACATCTCGTGATGCTAATCCAGCTGGAGTTACTTCCCCTGTTTCAATTAGTGACTCCCAGATTTTTCTAATAGCATCGTGATTTCCATAAACCTCGAAACCCAATTCGCCTGTGTAGCCTGTTCTGCTAAGCATTACATTATATCCACACACTTCAGTATCGGTGTAAGAATAAAACGGAATAAATAAATCTGCGTTTGTAAATCTACTCAACACATTTCGAGTTTTAGGACCTTGGATTGCTATTAGTGAATATTCGTCTGATAAATTCTCGAGTTCAACATCTCCGCTTAAATTCTTTTCAAGCCAATCAAAATCCTTTTCAATGTTGGACGCATTGATTACAACAAAATAACCATTTGGTTGTTTATACAAGATAAGGTCGTCCACAATTCCCCCGTCTGGATAACACATTGCGGAATATTGTGCTTCAAAATCTTTCAATTTGGAGACATCATTTATCGTTACTTTTTGAAGAAAGTTTAGGGAACTAAGTCCAGTAATCGAGAATTGACCCATATGAGAGACATCAAACATTCCTACTGAATTTCTCACAGCAGAATATTCTTTCTGAATTCCAATCGGGTAACTCACCGGCATTTCATAACCAGCAAATGCTACCATTTTAGCACCTAAATTTATATGCTTCTGATATAAGGCAGTTTTCTTTGTTTCTGTCATCGCAGTAATTCTAATCCTTTTTTGATGAGTTGTTCTACAGTTAAGTTTGATTCATCTTTCAAAATTTGGTTAAGTACTTTTCGAATATCCGTCAGTTTGAATCCCAAAGTTGATAGAGCATTTGCTGCTTCATTTGCAGAAGCTATCATTCCTTCATCAGCTTCAATTGGGAGTTCCTCTTCTCCAAGTTTCACAAATTTATCTTTAAGTTCAACTATAATTCGTCTTGCTGTTTTCGGACCAATACCAGGCAATGCTGTAAGCATCCCAACTTCACCAACAATTAATCTTCGTTTGAACTCATCAGGAGTAACTGCTGATAGCAAAACTATAGCAGTCTTTGGACCAATTCCAGAAACTCCGATCAACATTTTGAACATCACTCGCTCAGATTCTGCTGAAAAAGCAAATAAATCTTGACTGCTATCTGTGATATGATGATAAATTAGGAGAGAAATTTCTTCTCTAAGGTTTGGCAGAGAATCGTAAGTGTTTGTACTGATGTGACAATAGTATCCTAAGCCGTTTACATCAACAATAATACCGGTTGGTTCTTTTTTGGTTAATTTACCTTTAATTGTTACAATCATAAGTCTGCAATCCTAAATTGTTGAAAATGACATAATGCAATCGCTAATGCGTCTGATGCATCAATTGGTTCTGGTAATTCTTGCATATTTAGACTAGCTTTTACCATAAATTGAACCTGTTCTTTTTGAGCATTTCCATTTCCTGTGAGTGCTTGTTTTACTTTTCGAGGAGAATATTCGTAAATAGGAATTTCTGCAGTTGCTCCAGCGACCAATGCAGCACCTCTTGCTTGTCCCAATAATAGAGCTGATTTTACATTCTTTCCGTAAAATACATCCTCAATCGAAAATACAGTGGGTCGGTAATCTTTAATAATCTGTTTCACATCCTGATAAATAGTGAGTAACCGTGATGAAAGTTTCCCTTTGGCATCAGGTCTAATGATACCATAGTCCACTAATTCTGGATTGTTATCCATTACGGAAATTATACCAAATCCAGTTTGAACTAAACTTGGGTCAATACCTAGAATTCTCAATTTACTCTAAATTCTCTAATTCTGATTCGTCAATGTCAAAATTGGAATAGACTTTTTGTACATCTTCGTGATCTTCTAATATTTCCATCAATACCAATAGCTGCTTGGCTTCGGATCCAGTTACTTTTACTGAATTGATTGGCACCAAACCTACTTCGCCTTCAATTGAAAATCCTGCATCTTCCAATCCACTACTGACATTGCCAAAAGTTTCAGGTGTTACCGTAATTTCAAATACATCGTCATCATCACCGGAAAAATCATCGGCACCGAGTTCAAGTGATAATTCCAATAACTCGTCTTCATTCACACCATCTTTCGGAACGGTTATCGTTCCCTTCTTCTCGAACATCCAATTCACGCAACCTGATTCACCCAAATTACCGTGATTTTTTGTCATTATATGTTTGATATCTGGATAAGTTCTATTTTTATTGTCTGTTAGTACATTCATCATAATTGCAACACCCCCGGGTCCGTATCCTTCATATACATAGTCTTCATAAGTCATTCCTGGAAGTTCACCAGTTCCTTTTTTTATGGCTCGTTCAATATTGGCAACTGGCATATTTGCTGTTTTCGCAGTTTTAACAGCTAATCGAAGAGCTGGATTCATATCTGGATCACCACCACCATCTCGTGCAGCAACAGTAATATCTTTGGATATCCGAGTAAACAAAACTCCTCGTTTGGCATCTGCAGCACCCTTTTTACGCTTTATCGTTGACCACTTACTATGTCCGGACATACAATCTCCTTACTAATTTCTCTTACTATTTTTATTGTATAATTTAGGAGTTTTTATGGAAGATTTCTATAATAAAGCGGATTTGAGTTGACGAGATGGTTTATGGTGAATTGTTTGAAGTTCTGAATGTTAAAGAAGTTTACATCCCTATCAATTTTAGTTGAAATAGTTAACTACAAGTTAAACGCATCCGTCTTGCTTCAAAATCATCTCATTTTAAGAGTATTCTAACAACTGCATAATTATAACTGCAACAGATCTCCCAATATCTGGGCTCAGATTAACCTAAATCTCCCTTACTTCAACAGCTTTTATCCAACCAGATTTACCGTCAATAAGTTCAATTTCTATCCAGTCATCTGTGGAATTTTTTAGTGTGACTTTTAATCCCTCGTGAACCATAAATAAATGTGTCGAGTGGAAATTCGGAGCGGAATAAGCATCCACTTTTTGTGGTAGTATAATTCCTTCGTGAATTGAATAATCATCCCAAACTGAATTAGCTCCAATTAAGAATACAAAAATTAATATCACTCCAATAATATTGATTAGTTTCTGAATAAATCTAAATTGGAATATCTTTTTAACAGCAACTAAAAGCGCGAAAACCAACAATAATACTGAAAAAAGTAAAATCCAATTGTTTGAAGTTAGTGTTTTTTTGATTATTCTGTAAGTTTTTAGGTAAAAAGGAGGGTCAGGAATATCCATTCTATCCTTCACTTTTACATTAACCAACCTTAAATTATATTCTGCACTTTCATTACCGGGAGATAATTTTAGGCATTTCTCATACGACCATACAGCTCCGGAAATACTGCTGTTTCTGTAATAAGCATTTCCTAGATTGTAATACAATTCAGGAGATTCAATATTAGATTTTAAAATCGTTTCATAATTTTGAATGGCAAGTTCAAATTGTCCGTTTTCATAAGCATCTAATCCATCTGAATATCGTTTTTCAATTTCAGATTTTGCAAATATAAATCCGATTAAAACCAACAACCAAGTGAGATGATTGAGTTTACGACCAAACATTGTCAACCTCCTTCAAATGCAATTGAATATTCTGCAAGTCAATTTTTGCATTTTCTTGCGATATCGGTGAATAACGAACTGCATCTCCTCTTTCCAAGATTTCCTTTATATTATCAAGTATGGATTCAGTAACATTTCGTGTATATAGAATGGACATAATTTCACTTGGAGCTCTCTCAGATAGTTTATGTAGTTTGTAATTCAGATAAATATTCACCGCTTGATGGATTTGAGAGTAGATCTGTTCCGGAGTTTCTTCTGCTTTTGACAAATGAATATTTGCTTTTTTCAATGCCTTTTTTGCTTTGCGTGAATTCTCTGTTTTCGATAATCGTTCTTGACTTATATTAACCAATCCTGGTAATAACAATAGGATAATGGAAAGTGAGAACAAGATAATTGTTTTATTAGATACTAACGGAATATTTCTTTTTTGCCATTGAGGGGATTCCAAATTAGCAAACCTAATATCTTCACCCATCAATTCGACCTCTTCCTTTGTCAAGCCAATAATCGCAGATGAAGGAGAATCACTCGGTGTAACATTCAATGCTATTGGATTTGAGGATTTGGTTTTCCATTTATTCGTTTGTAAATCAAAATATGTTAAGTTTATAGTCGGAATTACAATTCGGCCGTGATTTCTTGGAATTAGTACATATTCAATCATTTTCTGACCACCGATTCGGTCACTCTTATCATTTTCGATAATATTCACTTTCGGTTCAAACACTTCCAAATCCGACGAAAAACCTATATCTTCAATATTGACAGATTGCAAATTACCCTTACCGTATAGTGTTATAGATAAAGTGACAGCTTCATTTTGTTTAACATCAGTTGAATTGACTTTGGTTTTCAGATTCCACTCACCTACAGACGCAGAGACATTCCTCGGAGAACTTGGAAGAGGTATTACATCCAACTTAACGGAGTTTGAAGCAACTGTAACTGTTTTTGAATTACCAAAAAATCCGTCAGAAAAAAACGGGTCCGAAAAAAAACTTCGTCTGTCTGATTTTACTTTTACTCCAACCGATGCTGTTAAAGGCTCAATCTCAATTTTACCTGATTGTGTTGGGAATAAAGCCATTTTTTTTACAGTTGCAGCATACCATTTTTCTCCATTTTTTTTCACCTCACGAAGTTGCAAGCTTTTAGGTGAATATAAATCAGTCGCCCAAAATCCTTTATATCGAGGTGCTTCTTTGATATCAAAACCTGTTAAATCAACTCGAGTATAAAGTGTGTAAGTAAGTGTAATTTGTTCTCCTCTAAACGGATTGCTTTTATCAACTTCTCCCTCAACAAAATACTCTAATCTTGGTTTCTTTCCTGTTTTGGTCTGAATCTGCTTTCCCCGTTCATAAACGGTAATTGTCTTTTCTTGAGAACGATATGTTTTTCCATCAATTGTTACATTTAGCTGAGGGATAATGAGTTTCCCATTTTTCTTTGGAACAATTGTCCAAGATAACGAAATATTGGATGACATTTTACCGTTAATCCACTGAATGTTAGATGACTGATTTGGTCCGGAAACTATAGAGAAATCTTTAATTCGTGAGACATCAACGGATGGAGTTCCATTTGCGTTATCAACTGAAACTGAAAGCGTAATGGAGTCTCCTTCGTAAATCTTATGTTTATCAACACTTACCTTAACTTGAAGTTGCCCAAAACCAAGAGTAATAAAAAAAAGTAAAAGAAATCCTCTTATCTGAAGTTTGAAAATTGAAGATTGAATGTTAAACATTACCAGTCTTTCTCCATAATGATTTTTCCTTTGGCTTTGTATTTTTTCTTCATCAAATTTTCTTCTGATGCCTTTAGAGCGTTGAGAATTGCTTCAGCTTCTTCTTTCCCTCGTTTTTCCTCTTCAGTCATTTCTTGAGGTTGAATTGGGTTTTGTTGCTCTGATTCTTTCTGTTCCTCTGAATTTTGTTGCTGTTGTTTTTCCTGTTCCAGCTCTTTGTCTTCACTCTGTTCTTGTTGATTAGATTGCTCTTTATCAGATTCGGATTGTTGTTGTTCTTGGTTTTGTTGCTCTTCTTGGTTTTTCTCGGTTTCATCCCGTTGTTGTTCGTCTTCCTTCTTCTCGTCTCCCTGCTGATTTTGTTCTTGTTGTTGTTCCTGTTGCTGAAGTATCATTTTGCTAAATTCGTAGTTGTGTTTAATATCCTTATCATCGGGATTTAGCTCCAAAGCTCGTTTGTAAAAATCCACACTTTCCTGAATATTACGTTGTTCAAACAATGTATTTCCCATATTGTATAATGTGTGTGATTTGGATTTTGGATTGTCATCCCTTAACGCTTTTTGGTAATCCATAATTGCAGAATCCAAATTCCCTTGAAGATAATGCAAATTTCCTAAATTATAACTCAGTGCAGTTTCATCTGGATACTTTTCAATGAGTTTATGATAATCTTTTATTGCTTTTTCTAGTTCAGGATTAAGTTGAGTTTGAGATTGAGGATAAGGTTGAGTAGGATTTACAGGTAATCCTGTTTGTGCAAATATTGTGCTAAAGACAAAAATAATCATTACAAGAATCCTTTGATAAACAGTATTTTTGGGTAAATCGTTGAAACGATTAGTAATTCTGTCCCTTCGGTTAGCCCACGATTTAAATCGTGGGTTTCTTTTTCGGTTTGTTTT
>CAZSJY010000037.1:0-17696 GCA_964607375.1 uncultured bacterium | reverse complement strand
ATTTATGAAGAGTTAAAAGACAATGGATATTCTTGTAGTAAACCAAGAGTTGCACTAAATGGAAGAAAATTCTATCAGTATAAATTTAGAACAATGGTAAGTAATGCTGAAGATTTGCGAAAAGATTTAGATCATTTAAACGAACAATCAGGACCAGTATTCAAAATTACAAAAGATCCAAGAATTACCAAACTTGGATTTTTCCTTAGAAAATTCAGTCTTGATGAACTCCCTCAATTAATAAATGTACTGAAAAGTGATATGAATTTGATAGGACCACGTCCACCTATTCCAAGTGAAGTGCAAGAATATACGGTTGAACAGTTAAGGCGTCTTTCGATGAAACCTGGTATAACTGGCAATTGGCAAGTAAATGGAAGAAATACATTAGCGGAATTCAAAGATTGGGTAAAACTAGATTTAGAATATATCGACAATTGGAGTTTTTCACTGGACCTAAAAATAATTCTCAAAACTATTATTGTGGTTCTTTCAGGAACAGGTAAATAGGTATACTTTGCGTTTTAAACTACTATTAGTATTCTTATTTATACTCTGTCATATTTGTTTTGCGAAATCTTTTCAAATTAAACCTATTGCGTTTACTAAATATGAATCAGCTGGTGGTGAATGGTCTGTCGAAATGGAACCTATTTATGTTGCTGGAATTGGTTTTAACACAATGTATATCAATAAGCACCTAACTATAGAAGCTGAATTTACAAATAACCGCTTCTTCGGTTTGAATGCCAAACCAAATGAGTTTTCGAACGAACAGGGTCTGTCTTGGGAAGGTCATGATCCGCAAGGTAATAAATTTGATTATGATAATGCAGATATTAAAGTTAGTTATTTGAGGAGCGATTTTGAAGCATATATAGGTAAATTCGATACTCATTGGGGTAATGGAAATTCGTCTTTAACTATTTCAAATAAACCTCCTTCTTATCCAAAGTTTGGCTTTAACTGGAGTATAAATAAACACCTGACTTTCGAATATTTTCATGGCAAACTAAAGAGTTTGCAGGAAGATACAGTGTATGCTTGTTACTATGATCAAGTTGGTAAAAAATCTCCTGATTTAAACCGTTTTATTGTTGCTCATCGTCTTGATTGGAAATTGAATCAACAAATTACCTTTGGTGTAACTGAGATTGTAGTCTACGGTGTTAGAAATTTGGAAGTTACTTATCTGATGCCATTTATTCCTTTTTGGTCACTTCAGCACTATCTAGGGGATTTAGATAATGTACAAATGAGTGCAAATTTTATCTTTCAACCATCACAAAATGTAGATATATTTGGTGTTTTTATGATGGATGAATGGAGACCATTGTTAACTTTCCAAAAAACAAACAGAAACTGGTTCGCCTATCAAAGTGGTTTTTGTTGGAATAATATTTTCGGTAATGAAGATGTATTCAAGTTGGAGTATACTTGGACAGATCATAGAGTATACCGCCATAGGTTTTCTATTAATGACTATTATAGTCATGGATTTCCAATTGGTTTTTGGGCTGGTCCACATGCTGAGGAATTATTATTGGAATATTCATGTAAATTTCGAAATTTGGAGTGCATTATTGGTTACTCCAAAGCAAAACGTGGGGAACTAACTAAACAGATGTTAGCAGATCAATACGCAACTATTGGATATAACAGGTATTCCAACAAGGTAGAAGAAAAACAAATAATTGGTTTTAATACAGTGTATAAATTCAAGCAACTTCATTTTGAATTTGGTGTAAAACATCTGATTTGGAATAATGCAGAATCTAAACAGTTCACTACTGTTAACGAAATATCAGATATCGAAAAAATTTCCTTTTCTTTTACTATTTTCTATAACAACTGATAATCTAAACTCTGTTTATCTACTAGCTTAGTCAATAATCCCACATTAGTTCTTTGTCTTCACCCACATAAAATTCATAAATTCATAGCATAAAATAAGGGCAAAAATATGTTATCAATTAAATTTATTCGTGAAAATATCGATTTAGTAAAGGAATCAGCACGAAACAAAAATACTGAGGTTGATTTTGGAGCTATTATAGAATTGGATGAAGAGCGAAGAGAAATCATAAAACAAGCTGATGATTTAAAGTCAAAACGAAATATTGTGTCAAATTGTATTGCTCTGAAAAAAAGAAACAAAGAAAATGCAGATGAAGAAATATCTTCTATGCGAGAAGTATCCGAAAAAATTAAGGAACTAGATGGAGATTTGAAATCAATCGAGGAAAAATTACATTCGAGTTTATTATATGTGCCTAATGTGATTCATCCTTCAGTACCCATTGGTTTTGATGAGTCTGATAATGTAACTATTAAAGAGTGGGGTGAAGTACCTAAATTCTCATTTGAACTAAAAGACCATTTAGAAATAGGTGAGAGTTTAAATCTATTCGATTTTAAACGATCATCAAAAATGTCGGGTTCTGGATTTCCCCTTTACACAGGAATTGGCGCTAAGTTGGAGCGATCACTTATCAATTATATGTTGGACCTACATACGGAGAAACACGGTTATACTGAATTATTTCCACCATTCTTAACAAATCGAGAAGCAACACAAACTACAGGTCAACTACCTAAGTTTGCAGAAGATATGTATCATATTCCCATTGATGACTTATTTTGCATTTCTACAGCTGAAGTTCCTGTAACTAACATACATAAAGATGAGATTTTAACTGAAGATGATCTTCCAAAAAAATATTCAGCTTATAGTGCATGTTTCCGTCGTGAAGCAGGGAGTTATGGAAAAGAAACGCGAGGATTACTAAGGGTTCATCAATTCAATAAAGTAGAAATGGTAAAGTTTGTTAAACCAGAAGATTCATACGATGAACTTGAAAAATTACTTCAGGATGCTGAAGAAGTCTTGCAAAGTTTGGATTTGCATTATAGGGTTAGAGCTTTAGCATCTGGAGATTTGTCATTTTCGGCAAGTAAATGTTTTGATTTGGAAGTTTGGGCACCCGCCATGAAAAAGTATTTGGAAGTATCTAGTTGCAGTAATTTTCAAGATTTTCAAGCAAGAAGAGGAAATATTAGGTTTCGCCGGAAATCTGATAACAAAGTAGATTTTGTGCATACACTGAATGGATCAGGTGTAGCAACTCCAAGATTAATGATAGCAATATTAGAGAAATATCAACAAGAAGATGGAAGTGTGATTATTCCCAAAATCCTACAACCTTATCTAAAATCAGATATTCTACTTCCATGAATAGTGTAATGCGAACAACTTGGATTGTATTGAATATGACAATTGCTACAGTTTTTATTGGGTTTGTTGTGATTTTGGTTGGTTACTTTGATCACAAAAAAAATATTACGGGTATTTTTGGAAGGATGTGGGGTAGATGGGTTTTATGGTCAACTGGTATAAATTATACCATCAGAGGACTTCAAAACTTAGAACCAAACAAACAATATATCTTTGTTTCAAATCACGAGAGTGCATTGGATATCCCTTTAAGCGTGGCAGGACTACCATATAATAATGTTTTTTTAGCAAAAAAAGAACTGTTTAAAATCCCTATTTTCGGTTGGGCAATGCACGCTGCAGGCATGGTTAGAGTGGATAGACAAAATCGTGAGAAAGCAAGATTGTCTGTGGATCGAGCGTTGAAACAAATTAGGAAAACTAATATTTCGATTATGATTTATCCTGAAGGGACTCGAACCCTTACAGGTGATTTATTACCATTCAAAAAGGGCAGTTATCTATTAGCTATTCGATCGGGATTATCTGTTGTTCCAATTACGATAAAGGGAATGTTTGATATTCTCTCAAAAAATTCGTTTAAGTTAAAACAAGGTAAAGTAGAACTAATTATAGATAAACCAATACAAACATCAAGTCTAACTGAAAAAGATAGGGATTATCTACTTGAAAAAACACGCGAAATCATTAAAAGTAATAAAGATAATTAGAGATTATTTGCATCTCTATTGGCCGTGTTAGGATTTACAAACATAAAATCAATTTGAAAATAGTGTTTTATTTCCATTGATTATGTACTAAATTTCTGTCATCAATATTTAAGATTATATGCACTCTGGTTTGAATATTATTAGTGATACTCACGCAAGTTACTGCATCAGCAGTGAATCAGATTATTACAAAGTTTGGCAGAATCAAATTGGGTGTTCTTTCGTTACTTCAGATGGATTGATAAAAGTAATTCGTCCTGGAATTCGAAATGATTATTCGGGTCCTGATTTCAGACAGGCAGTTGTTAAATTTAGCGATGGTAAAATAAGATGTGGTGATGTAGAAATTCATATCAAAAATTCAGATTGGGAAAAACATCATCATACCAATAATCCTGCATATAAGAATGTAATTTTACATGTTATCGGACAAGGTGATCCTAAACCTGTTTGGCTGAATAAAAATCTTTGTATACCTACAATATCATTGAAAAATCAACAATATATTCCTCAAAAGTTGTGTAAGAATTTTGGTAATTCTGATATTCTAAAATCTTTTATTGAGAGTGAATCCTATCAACGATGGGAATATCATCAGTCTTTTTTCAAAAATGAAATGGAAAATAGTATTGAACGGATATTTAGCTTTGTTTACAATAAAGAAACTTATTTTGTAAAAGATTATTCTCATATATTTTTAAAGAAGTTTTACAAACATCTTTCAGATAAAGACATTATAGAATCGATGGTAAAAATAGTATCAGAGGGACCTTGGATTATGGGTAGAAGGCGTCCAATGAATCATCCAAAGTACAAAATATCTATTTTGACATATATTTCATTAAAGTTCATGAAAATCCCTAAATTTCCTGAAAATTATAGTTGGAACAACTTGTTAGATGATGTAAAATTACTTTCCAATAGCGGTTTTTTAACTCCTGGAAGAAGTTTCCTCAAGGAAATCTTGGGAAATATTATTTATCCACTTAAACAAACTGTATCATCTGAAGATTGTTTCCAAGATTGGTTTTCATTTCCTATTCAGCCTTACGGATTAATCCGCCGTAAATTTGATTTGTGGGGAGTTAAAATTCCATTATCAAATGGGATTCAGCAGGGGATTCTCCAAATTGATAAAGATTATTGTCAGATAAGTAATTGCGAACATTGTCCATTAAAGCACTATTTTTATTAATTCTGATTAAAATTCTTGTTTTGAAAAATGAAAAATATTGAATGGTTGGTGTATATAAAAACCAGTATATTTAACGCTTGAAATTCTACTATAAAATAGCAATAATTATTTTTACTGTAACTTCATTTATATTGTATTGTCAAGAAGATACTACTTCTTTTCGAAAGATTGATTCTATGACAGATACTCCTGAACACAGTACTCAGTTTGAAATTATTTCTGATGATATCGATACTTCTAAAGTTGATATAGAACCAAATCTGTTTAACATTAGATTATCCGAAGCTAAATCGTTATATGCTGAAGCGATTATTGCTGATATGACTGGTGATACACTGGAAGCATCTTATCAGTTCGAGTTACTTTTCGAGGTCTTGTCAGATCTTGATCATCTTAGTCATGAAGATGAATTTCAATACCTTGAATTTAATAGGATGTTAACTGCAGCTATCAATTATTACGAGGAAGATGCTAAAACTGTAGATAAAGTAGAAACAGGTTTATCTGTTGCATTACTTAGAGATAAACTGAACGAGTACATTTATGCTCAAACTTTAGATGAGTTAGAATATGTTGAGGAGAGTATAGAAATCATTCCTGGACATATTCCAATAACTTTCAACCAGAAAGTTGCAAGAATTATCAAATTCTACCAAAACAAGGGACGAAATAGTGTTCAAAATTGGTTGAATAGAATGGAACGGTTTAAGACTATTATGCTCCCAATTCTTGAGGAGGAGGGAGTTCCTCCCGAATTATTCTACTTAGCTATGATTGAAAGTGGATTAAACCCAATGGCGTATTCCTATGCTAAAGCTTCTGGCCCCTGGCAGTTTATTACTTCAACAGCGAAAAGTTATGGACTAAATAAAACTTGGTGGGTTGATGAAAGACGAGATTTTGAAAAATCTACTCATGCAGCTGCACAGTATTTGAGTGATTTGTTTCAGATGTTTGATGATTGGTATTTAGCTTTTGCAGCGTACAATTGTGGTGAAGGTAGAGTTAGAAAGACAATAAAGAGACAAGGAACTAGAGACTACTGGAAGTTGTCACGGCTACCAGGACAAACTAGAAATTATGTGCCAAATATAATGGCTGCAATATTTATAGCTACAGACCCACAGAAATATGGTTTTCATATTCAATCAGAAAGTCAATTAGAATGGGAAATTGTAGAAATTGATAAATCTGTCAGCTTTGAGGTGTTGTCAAATTGTTCTGGAGTTGATATTGCAATTTTGCAAGAGTATAATCCTGAGTTAAGACAAAGTGCCATACCACCATTAAAAGATGAAGAAGTTTACAACCTTAGGATGCCAATTTCTATTCCTTCTAACTTCGATTCACTATTTGCATTAGTTAAAGTTGATAAAGGTGATGAGATCATATTAACTGACCATAAAGTCAAAAGAGGTGAGAGTCTATGGATTTTGGCTAGAAAATATGGTGTTAGGATAAAAGATATTGTTTCGATCAACAATCTGCAAAATGCACGATATATTCGACCTGGTCAAATTTTGTTAATTCCAACAAACGGTTATGCAACACATAGAAAATCTACATTTGCAGAAACTTCTAAATCTAGAAAAATTTACTATACAGTCAAATATGGCGATACTTTGAGTCATATTGCAAAAAAACACTATACATCTGTAGGAAAAATTAAGAAATGGAATGGATTAAGAGGTGATTTCATAAGGACTGGACAAAAATTGATTATTTGGAAAAAAGTATGAATACAAAAACTCCTTTTCCAAAGTGGTTATTATGGGTAGGTGGTATAGTTATTGTCGCATTGTTAATATCCTATGTTACAAATGAAGAGAGATTTTATCGAGGTCCTAAAGTTGGAGTTGTTGAGATAAACTATGAAATAATCTCTTCGCAAGATACCATTGAAGATATCAATTATTTTGTAGATAGAAAAGATATCGATGCAATTGTTGTCAGGTTAGAGACTCCTGGTGGTGGAGTTGCCGCAAGTCAAGAGATTTTCGAAAAAGTGAAATCAATTTCCGAAAATAGGTTAAAACCTATAATTGCTTCAATGGGAGGAGTTGCAGCTTCAGGCGGATATTATATTGCTATTGGTTGTGATACTATAGTAGCAAATCCCGGAACAGCTACCGGTTCAATTGGTGTGATTATGGGTTATCCAGTAATTAGCCATTTATTAGATAAAATTGGAGTTGGATACGAAACCGTTAAAAGTGCTGATTTAAAGGATTCAGGTTCCCCATTTCGCCAACCAACTGATGTAGATAGAGAATACTTCCAATCTCTGATTGATGATTTAAATTCACAGTTTATTCTAGAAGTAGCAAAGCAACGAAAGTTATCTATTGACAAAGTAAATGAGATATCAACAGGACAAGTATTTTCTGGAAAACAAGCTTTTGAAATCGGTTTAATTGATATATTGGGTACATTTGAAGATGCAGTTAATCTAGCCGGAAAACTTTCTGGATATGTAGAAACTCCATTTCTCATCTATCCGCCAGAAGAACGAGTGGGTTTGTTGGAGTTGCTATCTGGATTTACTAATATCCAATCAGGTGTTAACTGGTTGTATCCTAAACCAGAGTATAGGTTGTATTAGAGGAGAAATATTATGACAAAAGCAGATATTATAGAAGAAGTTGCAAACAAAACTGGATTTACGAAAGTCGAAACAGAAGCCGTGTTTATCGCAATTCTAGATTCCATTTCTAATGCTTTGAAGATGGGTTCTCGAGTGGACATCAGAGGTTTTGGTAATTTCTCTGTAAAGCAAAGAGTAGCTAGGGAAGCGAGGAATCCCAAAACACAGAAAGTTATTAAATTACAGGAGAGATATGTTCCGGTTTTTAAAGTATCAAAATTATTAAGAGAAGAAGTAAGTAAAGCAATATTAAGAGGATTTTAGAAAAGGAGGATCGATGCCCTGCGGTAAAAAGCGTAAAAAGAAGAAGATGAACACGCATAAGCGAAAAAAGCGTCTTCGTGCAGACAGACATAAAAAGAAATAATTCAACCTATAAGGTTAAATCTATTAGTCAAAAATATGGCTTACAAATAGCCAAATGTTGTGTAAATCTATATGATATCGCCGCTAATTGATGTTTATTGATTGGCGGCTTTTTGCGTATTTTTAACATGTATGATAATTGGAATTATTAAGTAATGGAAGTTTCAGAATCAACCATTTTAACAATAACTCAATTGAATAATCAGGCAAAGTATATTCTTGAAAAGAAATTTACTCATGTCTGGATTGAAGGTGAAATATCTACTTCTAAAAAATATCCTTCTGGTCATATTTATTTTACTCTAAAAGATGATAATAGTGAAATTTCGTGCGTGATGTTTGCTCAATATGTAAAAAAAGTCTCCTTTGATTTTTCTCCAGGGACTAAGGTAATTGCAAACGGAGATGTTTCTCTCTATCTAGCAAGAGGGCAATATCAGTTTATTGCACAAAACATGTATCCATCAGGGCAAGGCGAGCTTTGGCTTGCGTTTGAAAAATTGAAAGAAAAACTTCAGAATGAAGGTTTATTCGATAATCAACACAAAAAGAATATTCCGAAATATCCTAAAGAAATAGGTGTAGTAACTTCTAGTAGCGGTGCGGTTTTGAGAGATATCATCAATGTTGTAAATCGTCGTTCTCCTCAAGTACACATTTTATTACGATCAGCACAAGTGCAGGGAGAAGGTTCATCCTTGGATATTGCTTCAGGTATAAAAGATTTAAACGATCACGGAAGAGTTGACATTATAATAGTTGGAAGAGGTGGTGGGTCTTGGGAAGATTTGTGGAGTTTCAATGATGAAGTTGTTGCTCGAGCAATATTCGAATCCAAGATACCAGTTATTTCTGCAGTTGGACATGAAACTGATTTTACAATAGCAGATTTTGTAGCCGATATGCGAGCACCAACACCTTCTGCTGCCGCTGAGATTGCAGTTCCAAGAAGAGACGAACTATTGCAATCAATTGATCATTGTACTTCTAGAATAATTGATTCTTTAAAACGGAGTATTGGAAATCGATTAGACCTAGTCAATCAGTATGCTAAGAGATATGGATTTCACAAACCGAATATTTTGTTAGAACAGATAAGTGATAACATAGAAGTTAAAAGTAGCCAATTGGAGAAATTGATCGCAACAAAGTTCAGTACTTCCGAGCAGGATATAGCTACTTTAGAAAAGAATTTGGAGAATCTCAATCCATTAAGAGTTTTAGATCGAGGTTATGCAATTGTTTATAATGAAGATGGTAAAATTATAAATTCTCCAAAATTTGTGAGTATTGATAATAAAATTGATGTTAAATTAGCTAAAGGTAGAATAACAGCAAAAGTTCTAAAAACAAGGGTAAATGAAAATGACTAAAACGAAACCTGATTTTACAACATCTATTAATAGACTTAATGAAGTTGTTGAAGATTTAGAATCTGATACAGTATCATTAGAAAAAAGTATGGCGTTATTCGAAGAAGGAATGCAATTAATAAAAGAATGTAGAGATCTTCTGCAAGAATCCGAGATAAGAGTAAAAACTCTCATAAAAGAGAACAGTGAATTTAAGGAAATCCCTGGAGTTTGAACTAATAGTAAGCAGTAGCAGTATTTAATTAGCATAATAACCATAGAACAACAATAGGTAAAAAGAGAGGTTAATATGAAATTTGGGTGTACTGGTAATTATCAAAAACCTGAGTTTTTCAAAATTGCATCAGATATTTATTTTAATCTAAGATCCACAAATCACGAATTCTATCTATCATCTTCGGCTTTGACTAATGGAGAGCATCCTGAATTAAAGAATGTATCCGTAAAACATATTATGGATATTGCTGAGGAATGCGATGTTATTTTATCAATCGGAGGGGATGGTACAATCCTATCAACTCTCCGTCAGATTGGTAACAGTAAAACACCAATTTTGGGAATTCATATTGGGGGACTCGGATTTTTAGCTGCCTGCTCTCAGAAGGATTATATTGAGAGCATAAACGAAATCATAAATGGAGATTATTTTGTTGACAAACGAATGCTCCTAGAAGCAACGATTGATGCAAAAAAAAGTAAAAAATATTTTGCTCTGAATGATATTGTAATTGATCACGGAACATCAGCTAGAATACTCAAAACTCATATTTATGTATCAGATAATTACTTAAATACCTATGAAGGCGACGGTATGATTTTTGCAACTCCTACCGGATCTACAGCTTATTCTCTATCTGCAGGTGGACCGATAATAACTCCGTCATTAGAAGTTATACTGGTTACTCCAATATGTCCACATAGTTTGTCAGCAAGATCAATAGCATTGTCATCTGAGGAAGTTATTTCAGTTAGTTTTGCTGAAGAGCCTACAGGAATGGCAGTAACAATTGATGGTCAAGTCCGATTACCATTAGATTACTCTACAAAATTATCTATTCGAAAAGCAGATTATTCAGTGAATATGATTCAGTTTGAGCATAACGATTATTTCCAAACTCTTCGCACAAAAATGGTTTGGGCGGGGAATGTGAGATGATTTTTAGAATAAAATCATTCTAAGTAATTTACGAGTACCGAGGGAGGGAATCGAACCCTCACTCTCCAAGGAGAACCGGATTTTGAATCCGGCGCGTCTACCAATTTCACCACCTCGGCTAGAAAAACGACCGCAAAATTTAGGTCAATAAAACTGTGTTGAACAACGATAAGTTTTACAAAATCTAGTAGATACTTTGATATTAGTTACAAGTTCTACAGTGAAATGTTTGAACATCTACAATCGTATCCTTCATTGTAAAACAATCGTGAAGTTACTCTTTGAAATACCAAAAATAGAGTTATCAGAAAAGTCTTCAATTTTCAACAAACATTCAGTTGAATTAATATTAGGGACATCCCATATATAACTACCATCATTTTTTGTAAAAATAATATCTTGCCAAAAAATACCTCCATCATCAGAATAATGAATGTTAACAAAACTACTCTTGTTTCCCTTTGCTCTCCATTTAATTTCTATTGTTGAAAATGCTTTTTTGGTATGATATTTATAGTCTAAAGATATGTTCATAAAACTAATAGAAAATATTTTTTGATTGAATTCATAAATTACAAGAAGACACTCTATATATTTACTCTACCACTGATAGTATTCTACATTATCTTACGCTTTAATTCACTTCTATTCACCTTGTAACAAATTGGTAATTTCAGGTAGATATTTCTTTTTTATCTGTTCAGATAGTTTTTTTAGAGCTTGGTTTCCTGCCTCATTAAAAGAATCAAATGATGAACCACTAACCCTTGTTATACCTTTCGAAAGCAACTCTTCACCATTTCTTGTATCTATAATGGAAATTGTAGCATCTGCAAAGACTTTATAAATTGATACACCATATATATTGTTCGGCATGTAACCTTGTGTTCTTGTAGAAACATTACCAATAATTTGGAAATCAGATTGCAACTTGTTAGTAAATACAGCACCATATTCTGAAGCAAAATATTCTTTAATTACTGGAGTTACATATTGATTCTCTGGAGTTTGATCTAATAGGATCTCTGATATTCCTACGAAAATATTTGGTCCTATTGCATTTACAACAACTTGAGTTGTAATAAAGTTGTTAAGAATGGTATAAAAAGTATTATCTTCTCCTAATAACAGTTCTTTGTTGACTGTTGCATTAAGATATTGTACTGGAGTTTTATTTGTAATTTGATGTATAAAAACATCGCAATTGCCAAACTCATCTGATACCACAACATCTGTATACCGGTTTCTGTTCATTTTGATAGAAATTGGTATATTTGGAATTTCTTCCATTGTCAAACTATCTCTACATTTTATTGTTATCTTTCTTTTTTCAGAAATTCCAATTTTGGTTGATATCTCTTTAGTTTCAGGAATCAAATCAATTCTACCTGCATAATCAGATAATTTTAATTTAATCAGAGAATATAGATTGACGGTATTATCCGAATTAGGTGGATATTGTACATCAATAGGGTAGTCGAGGTAATTCTCGATTTCTGCAAACGCCCTTGTTAAAAAAAGGAATGTATTTTTATCAAATTCCAAATCAGCTTTCTGGATAAAATTTATGGAAGTGGTTACTGAATTTCGTCGCTCTTCTTCTATAGCTTTGTAGTATTTCTCTTTAGATAATCTTGCTAAAATACTGCATTGGTCATCGTTTTCATAAATTTCAATAAATTCTACTGATGATAGATTTTGCTGAACTCTCGATTCAACTACTGATCTGGTATATTGATCGATGTCAAGATTGTGTTCTGATAGTATATTAGAAAATGACGATGATATCTGAATTTGTATTTGAGAAGAAATTTCTGTAAGAGCTCTATTTCGGGTGTTTTCTCTAATATCACCTGAATATGGTTTTACCACGGATCCAATTCCGAACCAATATAAATCTGATTGTGGAAAAGTTGATAGCCAAACAGGAGTTGGTACAGGTTTAGTAGAACAGCCAAATACAACAATAATTGCAAATATAATAATTTTCTTCATTTTGTATTCCATCGGTAGTTAGTAACTGGTAAAGTTAATCATAACAAAGTTTACAATGCACTAAATTTAATGATTTATTTTGCTTGGAATATTTCTGAATGATTGGCAGGTTTGAACTTTACTGTCATAACCAACTTAATAGCGAATTAAGGGAGTTTGTTATATCAACCAAGGAATTGCTGGCTGGTACCCTAAACAAAAACTCTGTTTGAATTGCTGAACTACTTTTTTGTTTCTACTTTCAAGGCATTTTCTATATCGTTTATGAAATAAG
Source organism: uncultured bacterium (assembly GCA_964607375.1). Taxonomy (GTDB): domain Bacteria; phylum Fidelibacterota; class Marinisomatia; order SCGC-AAA003-L08; family JACNLC01; genus JACNLC01. Next base: position 4,748 of record CAZSJY010000037.1, on the reverse strand, counting down.
TATACATCGGTTGACCTTTTATAATTGCTCCGGGATATAGTCTAATTATCGAACCATTTTTACCAATTATGAACGACGTTGGAACAGATGAAATTCCACCATACATTTGAGTAATTTTGCTAATGTCAAATTTAGATCCGTGCAATACTGGATAATCAACCTGAAATGACTTCATAAATTGAATTAACTGATTCGGTGAATCAGAAATGCTAACACCTAATATCTCAAAACCCGCATCTTTATATTTTTCATACAATTCGTTAAATTCCGGAATCTCCATTCTGCAAGGTCCACACCAAGTTGCCCAAAAATTTATAAGAACTACCTTACCTTTGAGTTTGCTTAAAGTGTACTCAACACCATTGATATCAAATAAGGTAAAATCAGGGGCCATAAATACATCTTCAGCAATTTCATTAATTGCTTTCTTTTGCTCCTCAGTAACTGATTTTTCTCCTTGAGCTGTAAACACCAAAACCGTTCCGATAACCATCAATAATCCAGCTATTACTAAATTTCTTTTGTTCATAACATTGTACTTTCTAAGCATTACTCAGCTTGTTTCATATTTTCGTAAAATTTATCTGCACCAACATATCCACCTCTGCTACTCAAATTAGTGATTTCTATTCCATCTTTATCAATGAAGATGATAGATGGATAACCTGTAACTTTAAAACGAAAAGCAAAAAGATTTAACTCGTCATCTGGTTTTGTCATATTAACTTTTACCATTACAAAATTATTAGATAGCTTTTCGATTCTATCATCCTTGAAAGTCTCTCTATCCATTTTTTTACAAGGAGCACAAAAATCTGTATAAAAATCGAAAATTATAGGATTTCCATTTTTCTGTAACTCAGATATTGATTCGCTATTGTATTTAATCCAGTTAATTTCTGAAGCTTTTGAATGAATTCCATTGTTAGTCAAAACAAATCCAAAGATTATTAATCCCAATCCTACCAATTTTATAGTGCGTTTGAATCCTAGAGTATATCCAGGAGCTCTATCTAGAAATCCAAGATAAATGCCTGAGAAGATTGTCAATACTCCAAGAACAAAACTCTGTTTGTCGTACACTTCTCCTATTTGAGGAAGCAAGAAATAAATAGCTACTCCAATGAGAATAATTCCGAATACTTTTTTGATCCAAACCATCCACATACCTGATTGAGGTAATTTGTTTAATAATCCAGAAAAAGTACCCAAAATCAAATAAGGTAATCCCAAACCGAGTCCCATAACGAAAAATAATAGAGTACCTTTCAAGATAATGCCTTCTCTAGCGACTAATCCAATCAATCCAACAATTATTCCTGCAGCACAAGGAGCAATTACAAATCCGACGGTTAATCCCATTATGAATGAACCAAGCAGTCCTTCCCTAGAAGCACCAGCTTTTGTCATAATAGAAGTTGGTACTTTCACTTCAAACACACCGAACATACTTAAAGAAAAAATTAACATTATCATAACAATTGCAACGACAAACCAAGAACTTTGGAAGAGAAATCCCCATTGCTTACCTGCTAAACTTGAAACTAAACCAAGTAAAGCAAAAACAATAGCAATACCGAGGGTATAGAATATTGCTAGATTGAATGTTGACCCTTTTTTGTGTTCAGATTGACTTCCGAAATAACTAATTGTGATGGGAATCACTGGATAAACACAAGGTGTTAGATTTAATGCAATCCCAAAACCGAAAAATATTAACATAGCTATCAAAATTCCCTTTTCTAGAATTTCTTTAGCGTCTCTTTCTTCTTGAGTCATTGTAGAAGATGTAGGTGGAACTTCCTCTTCAATGGTTGCACTATTAACTATCCTATCTGGGTTGCCTTCGATAACAACAAATTCTAAAGAAAATTCATTCCATTTTGGAACACATTTAATTTCATCACAAGAGAGATAACTAAGTGTACCTTCAACTTTATACTCTCCGGGAACTAATTTGTGGTTTACTGTCAATGTTTGAGTAATCTGGAACGCCCCTTCGTGTGACTCAACATTTTGTTCAAAAGTCTGTTCGTAAATTACGTGTGGAGTTGGCTCAGCTATTTTGCCAAAATTGGAAAATAGATTACTATCAGCAAAAACTACAGAAGTTGGAAATGGATTATCTGGATTTGTAGAATAGATATGAAATCCCGGCCCGATCGAAAAATCAATTATCAAACTAACATTCTCACCTGCTCCAACAGGTTGAGGATCAAGTTTTAAATCAAAGTTCACATTTTTTGTTTGTGAAAAAACTGCTGTAAACAATAGAAATAAGATTATTCTTGAGTATATTTTCATTATAGTTTTCATACATTACTTTTCTTTATTTTCTTTCAATATTTTCACTATTTTTCTTACTTTTCCTCGTATTCCTGTTTTCTTTTTCAATTTAGACTGAATTTCAGGTAATAAGTTACAAATCGAGTTTTCACCACTTGCAATTAATTCATCAATTTTTTCAAATTCAGCCCAATACAAATCTTTTGTATCAGGAAAAACAACCAAATCTGCATCGTTGAACTTGTATGTTTCTAATCTTGCAGCTGTAATTTGTTCCACTCTAGCTAAGACTTGCATCAGATGAGGAGTTCCAAGTCGTCTAAAATTTCTAACTCCTGCATTTACTGCAATTGTAAAATCTGCTCCCATTTTGTGAAGAGTTTGTATTGGAACAGGGCAAGAAACTCCACCATCCACTAAAAGTTTGTTTCCTGTTTCTACGGGTGTTATAAAACCAGGTATTGATGATGATGCAGTTAGTGCGGAAATTAGGTTTCCACTATTGAATATTATATCCTTACCTGAATGTAAATCTGCTGAAACACAAGAAAATGGAATTTGTAATTCATCAAAATTGTTTACGGGGAGGAGATAATCAATAACCTTGTGTAATCGTTCAGATTTCAATAATCCGCGTCGTTCATTTGCTACATTGATAGAAATGTATTCTTTAACATAACGAGTTGCAGTCTGAAGGATGGAAGGATGCTCTCTTTGTGGCGTTGGTTTTAATCTATCTAAGCCGATTGACTTATAATAATCACTTTTTATGAATTCTTGTAATTTGTTTTCAACCCAGCCAATATCAAGTGTTGCAGAATACATTGCTCCGATAACAGCACCTACAGAACTACCAGCAATAATATCAATTGGAATTCCATTTCTTATTAAACCCTTAAGAACTCCAATGTGGACTAATCCCCTAGCTCCACCGGAACCAAGGGCAAGTCCAATTTTGATATTAGTTTTCTTCACAATATACTATGAAAAAGTGATTTACTTTACAAACACTTTCTGGATAATTATGTCTTCAATTGGCCAATTTCTCATCATACCCAATTTGGTGGTTGTTTGAACGGCTTTAATTTGTTCTACAACATCCATTCCATTTATTACTTTACCAAATACAGCATAACCTGGATTTCCAGGATTAAAGTCGAGACTTCTATTATCTTTAACATTAATAAAAAACTGACTTGTTGCACTATTTGGATCATCTGTTCTTGCCATTGCAATAGTACCAACTTTATTACTTAGTCCATTATCAGATTCCAATTGAATTGGCTTTAAAGTCCTTTTTTGTTGACCATCAGGGGTGAACCCACCACCTTGAATCATAAAACCGTTTATTACTCTATGGAATACTGTTCCATTGAAATATTCATCTTCAACATAAGTGAGGAAATTCTTAACGGTTATTGGTGCTTTTTCTTGGTCTAATTTTATCTCAATTGAACCTTTGGATGTTTCCATTACGACGATAGGATTTGTTGTTTCTTTTTTTATGTTTTCAGTCATTTTTACTTCCTGTTTATTTAGTTCTTTTTTAGTAATATTTTTGGATTGCTCGGTTGTTAGATCTTTTTCCTTTTCACTGAATCCAATGAACATTAACACTATAATCGGTATCAACCACAATTTTCTCATCTTTGACTATCCTCTCTATTAGTTATAGCTTTGAGTGGGGAACTATTAGTAATTCAAAACTACTTTCCTCATTCTCCATCTATTAAACATTTTATACTTTTGATTTTAGGCTTTCCACTTATTTCCCAGTTCTTCCTCTCTGTGTCATCGGAGTTTCAGATTTACACAGTGGACATTCACTTTGTTCCCAGCTGATACTTGGTAAATGTAAAATCGCTTTTGATGGAACACCAAAGTCAATTTTTTCTGGTGCTCTTTCCACCAAATTTACTACTCCAACAATATCGGCTTGATATTTTTTTGCCATTTCAACAAGTTCAAATACTGACCCACCTGTTGTAATTACATCTTCAACAATTAGAACTCTTGTTCCATTGGAAATTTCGAATCCTCTACGCAATACCATTTTCCCATCAACTCGTTCGGAAAAAATGTGTTTTACACCCAAGTGTTTACCAACTCCACCTGCAATTAATATACCACCAATAGCAGCACCCAAAACGACTTCCACATTTGAATTTTCGTATTCATCAGCCATTGCTTTTGTAACTTTTTCGAGTGATTTGGGATTTTCTAAAACCCTGAATTTCTCAATGTAAATATCACTATGCCTACCGGAAGTCAGCAAAAAATGTCCATTGAGGATGGCTCCGGTCTCTTCTAATACTTTTAATAACTCATTTGATTTCATAATTTCCTTCAATCAATCTTGGAGTGTGGAGCAAGAAGCTAAGAGAATGTTTGACCACTACCATAATTGTGATCTTCCTACAAAAAAACGGACACCTAAAGAAGTCATACAGCCCATCTGTAAT
>CAZSJY010000036.1:0-17979 GCA_964607375.1 uncultured bacterium | reverse complement strand
CCAAGGCTTCTGTAAATCATCTAACTGTAAACAAGGTCTATGGTAAGACACTAAATTTGATTATTAATTTAATTTTCTGAAATCAGTTTTCATTATGCTAAAATTCTTTTCACACCTCACCTTTTAATGCGTAATTTTATAGAGTAAATTTGAATAAATAAATGAAAATTGTATTAGCAACACATAATAAAAACAAACGACAAGAATTACATAAACTTCTAAAACCGTTGAATATTGAGTTATTAACTCTTGATGACTTTCCGGAAATTTGTGAAATTCCTGAAGATGGAGAAACACTAGAAGAGAATGCTAAATTCAAAGCATTGACAGTTCATAAACTATCGGGTCTTCCAGCACTTGCTGATGATACTGGATTAGAAGTTGATGCACTCCATGGTCGCCCAGGGATTTATGCAGCTAGGTATGCAGGAGAAAATTGTTCTTACGAGGACAATGTAAGAAAATTACTTAGAGAATTGAAAGATATCCCATCAAATCAGAGAACAGCTAGATTTCGTACAGTTATTGCATTTACAGATGGTTCAACGGAACTCATAGCAGAGGGAAGCGTAGAAGGGTTGATAACCAAAAACCTTAAAGGATTTGGTGGTTTCGGGTATGATCCTGTATTTTACATATCGGAATATGATCAAACTTTTGCTGAAATGACAGAATACGAAAAGGGAAAAATTTCACATCGTGGGAATGCAATTAGAAAAATGAAGCAATTATTACAACAGAAGTATTCTATTTCTACAGACTCAAATATAAATTCACCTAAAAAGGAGAATGCCTAGCGATAAACTGCTATAGTGTTTATTTTCGCTAAGTTAAAATATTTATACAGGATGAAATATCTTGCGGGTGTACTGTACTCAGCTGTCCTGTTATTTGGACAGGTCTTGTATGCAGAAGAATTTGAAAAAGGTCATTCGTTCCCAATTAATACGCCTGATTTCTTACATCATATCATTAAACCGTTTGAATATCATCCAAAAACAATTAGTTTTGTAACATCGGATTCCCTTTGGAATACCTTCTTTTTAGATTATAAAATTGACAAGCTAAAGAGTGAATTCATACCGGGTATAGATCCAAAAACATTTATTATTAAAGAAACTTATAGTAATAAGGTTTTTAGAATTCCTATTGTAGTTCATTTTAAGTGGTACACAAAAGAAAAATTCAAAAGAAACTATATTGACGAATTTCGAAATAAAGTAGTAAAAAAGATAACAGATATAAAAGTGGATACAGGACCTAGAGGTGCAGGTAAATCTTGGAAAATTGTGGATACTTCTATTGCAGGAAAAGATGTTTCTCTGAGTATCAAGGGTGGAATTGATATGTCAGGGAAAATAATTTTTCAGGATCAAGAAAAAACTCAAACAAGTTTTCAAGAAGGTAAAACTTGGGATTTAGATTTTGAGCAACAACAGAAGTTTGATATTGAAGGAAATATTGGGAATATATCAATTTTAGTAAAACAAAATTCTGAATCTACTTTTTCTTGGGAAAACGATATGCTTATTAAGTATGAAGCAGACGAAGATAGAATTTTACAATCACTCGAAGCAGGAAATATCAACTTGTCCTTAACTGGAACTAAATTTGTAAACCAAAGTGGTAGTAAAAGTGAAGGTTTGTTTGGAATAAAATCCAAGCATCAACTAGGTCCGTTGTCAATAACTACAATTGCATCTCGTGAACAGGTTAAAAAATCGAAGGTAGATTTACCTGTTGGTGGAACTGCACAGGAATTTTCATTTGATGATAATAATTTCTCTAAAAACTTTTACTTCATTGATGAAGACTTCAAAAATTTATTCTATCCTTTAAACTCTGATTTTTCCCATTCGTATAATCCTAATAAAGTAATTGAGAGATTTGAAGTTTATAAAAGAACTTCTGCCAATGTTTCAGGAAAAGTTTATGGAACCGCTTACTTGGATCCAGCTACAGGACCCTATGAAAATAATAGCGTAACAGAATCAGGTGATTGGGTTCGTCTCGTTCGTGATGTAGATTATGAGATAAATCAGCTATTAGGATATATTCGACTTATTACAGTTGGTAGTACAGATGCAGTCGGGATAGCATATACAATTGGCGTTAGAGATTCTGAATCTCAAAATATATCTCCGAGTGGTTTACCTCCAATTGGGAATATAGATTATCTTCAATATTCCGGGGAACCATATACAGATATTGATGAAAGTGGAGAATGGGAAGAAGGTGAACCATTTGAGGATTTGAACAATAATGGAATTTGGGATACCGAAATAACACTAAAGTTATTAAAATCTGACGGTACAGCTACAGCATCAAAACCAACTTGGCCTTTGATGTTGAAAAATGTGTACTCCCTTGGTTCTATGAATATTAATCCTGATGGATTTGAGTTTGAAATAGTTCATGAAAAAGGAGAAGAGGGAATTGAAACATATAGCCCTGAAGGAACATCATTTTTAGAATTGTTCGGATTAGATACTCAAGATGAATCAGGTTCGCCAACACCTGATGGAATTATTGACAAGCAGTTTGTAAATATTATTGATTTTGCAAGAGGATTTCTATTTTTCCCAACTTATTTGCCCTTCGCCTATGATTCCAATCCAAGAACCTATTTAGATGGGATGCCCTATGGAAATGGAAACTTGTATTGGGGTAATCCAAATTCTGAACTAAGTGATATACTTGAAACACCACTAAATGATACAGATGGTGATTTTTCTGATGTTGAAGATTCTGGTCCAGCTATGTACTACTCGACTAACACCCAAGATATTTCTGCAGAACACGAGTTTATTCTAAAAGTAAAATCTTCATCACAACGACCATCATCCCTGGAGCTGGGTTTCTTGTACAAAGAAGGTAGTGCAGAAGTGAAACTAAACGGACAGACATTGATAGAAGGTCAAGACTATACAATTGATGGGTTTACAGGAACCCTAAATTTTCTAAATCCGGATGCTTTGGATCCAACTAATGATATTTCGGTAACTTATGAAGAGAATGAAATCGTATCTTTTGATCAAAAAATAATGGCTGGGACTAGAATGCAACTAGATTTTTCTGATGATGCATTTTTAGGATTTACAGCTTTATACTATAATCAATCCATTACAGATGAAAAAGTAGATATTGGTTACGAACCAATCAGAAATTTTATTTGGGACATAAATGGTAAATACCAGAGGAATTTTGATTTTATAACTCGAGCTGTAGATTGGTTACCATTTATTGAAACTACTAAACCATCAAGATTATTATTTGAAGGTGAATTTGCTGAAGTGATTCCAAATCCAAATCCACTAGGACAAGCTTTTATTGATGATTTTGAATCTTCAAAACGAACAACTTCTATAAATCTCCAGCAGAAACTTTGGAAAATGGCATCTCCACCTGTGAATGAGTCTGTTGATGATAGGATTAAAATGTCTTGGTATAATCCATATTATGAGATTGATACTAAAGAGATATGGCCAAATCAACAAACATCTAATATTGCTCAAAACAATACAACAAGAGTGTTAGTTTTAGAAACTTTTCCTGATGCAGATTCTGAAAATCTTAACAGTTGGAATGGAGTAACAACTTCATTGTATTCTAGCGATTACGATCAAAGCAATAGTAAGTATATGGATCTTTGGTTGAACACAGAAGATGTTCAAAATGATGAAATTGTACTTCATATTGATATCGGATATATTAGCGAAGACATAAACAATAATGGAAGTTTAGATACCGAAGATGAGTTGATTTTTGGAAATAGAGGAAATGATGCACTAGATGAAGGAGAAGATTCAGGACTTGATGGATGTACTGACGAATATGAGGACGGCAATGGTGGGTGTGATTTTGAAAATCCACCAAATTTAGATGGAGATCCAAATGGTGATAACTGGAGTTACTCAGAAGGTAGTTCAGATTATAGTCAGATTAATGGAACTGAGGGAAATGGACAATCAGCTGGTTATACACTTCCTGATACCGAAGATTTGAATAGGGATTACAGTCCCAATTTCAGAAATGGATATTTCACTTATGAATTGCGTCCGGAAATAGACGAAGAAATAAGTTATACAGATTACGATAATGATGGCAACCCAAACTGGAAATTGTTTAGAATTTTACTTTCTGACTTTGAAAAATCTGATGAAGCTGAAGTAGAATGGACTGAAGTGAAATTTGTTCGTTTATGGGCAAACAATTTTGAATCATATTCAGAAGAAACAATTAAAATTGCAAAGTTTGAAATAGTAGGAAACGAATGGGAAGAACTTGGTGTAGCTTCAATTGATAGTATGATTTTTACTCCCGATACAACTTTTTCCATCGCTGTTGCAAACACTGAAGAAAACACTGAATACAAATCCCCTCCTGGAGTCGTTGTTGAATATGACGAATATTATGGTGTTTATGAAAAGGAACAATCACTTGTATTATCCTTTAAGGATGGAGGAATAGGGTCAGATTCGTTAGTTGCGATTAAAAAAGTGATTGATATTCCTGCAAGTAAAAGGCAGAATTTCTTCGCATATAAAAATATGGAAATGTTCGTTTCTGGTGAACCAGAAGAATTTGGTGGATTATGGACAGATTTTGATTCTGCTTATGTACAAATGATATTCAGATTTGGTCAAGATGATGATAAATATTATGAAATTGTAAAACCAATTTTTGAAGATGAACTTCTAACAAACGATGGATGGGACCCTCGTAATCATATTGATATTGATATTGCTGGTTTATCAGCCTATAAGTTGAGCATTACTGATGCAGAATCTTTCGAAGACACGGGAATAGATGGTTGTTATAGTGAATATGAAAATGGTTGGGGAGGATGCCTTGATACTCTAACTTTCGTACACTATTTAGAATCAGGGGAAGTTGTATTGATTGATACTTCAGCAAATCCTCAAGATCCTAATGGTGATGATTATGATTCTGTTGAAAATACTAATGGTGACGAAGGAAACTTAATTTTTGATTGTAATGAAGATATTTGTGAAGAGTTCGAAGATGAAAACGGAAATGGATTCAGAGATGTTCCACCGGATTTTTGCGATGAAGTATCAGATATTTGTGAATGGTTCGAAAATACCGGAGACTCGTGGAGGAAAGTAAGAATTAAAGGAAAACCCTCCATTGATAGAATAGAGTATATAATTGTTGGTGTTCAAAATCATAGTAATCAAAAAATATATGGTCAAGTATTGATTGATGAACTTAGAATGACTGAAGTAAAAAGAGAAAAAGGTCGTGCAATGCGTTTCTATGGTATGTTAGAAATGGCAGATTTAGCGAGTATTACATCATCATTTGAAAGAACTGATGCTGAATTCCACAGATTACAAGAACATTTGGGAAATGGTAGTACAAGTGAGAAATACTCAATAAATACTAAATTTAATCCTAACCTATTTTTACCATCTTCTTGGGGGATAAAAACTCCAATTACTGTAAATTATTCAAGCAATGTAACATCACCAAAATATAAACCAGGTTCAGATATTTTACTCGGTTCAATTTCGGAAGCACCAGATTCAGCAAAAACAAAATCAAGTACTGTATCAGTTTCTACATCTTTAAGCAAAACATCAAGAAGTGATAATTGGCTACCAAAATACACATTAGACAGACTTACTATTCATTTATCAGCTATACATTCTTTTAGTTCTAATACTCAAATACGGAATAAATTCAAGCAAGATCATAAAGGAGACATTTCGTATTCGTATTCTTTTAGCAATGAAAACTATTGGCGTCCATTTTCATTTATGAAAAAGGTACCACTTATTGGAGAAGTAATTTCAGATTCTAGAATTTACTGGTCACCAAAAAAATGGTCTACAAAATTAACCTTGAAAGATTACAATGAGATTGAGGAGCAAAGAGCAGGTACTATCACAGAACGGCCTAGCTTTAAGATGACGCGGAATTTCTCTTTAACTCAGCAATATACTAAAAGTATTTCGTCAACATATACAAAAAACATTGAAAGTGATCTCATTGATTATATTGACCATAAAGTGTTATTTATCAAAGAAAAATCTCCTGGGACTGTAACAAATATTTCAGAAAGTTTAAACAATACCTTTTCTCCAGATTACTTGAAATGGCTAAAACCAAAACTTACTTACAACTCATCCTATAACTGGAAATTAAATTCTATTGTAGATACATTGCGTTCTTCTAATGTCAGCTCTACAAACGCATTTAGTGCGAGTGTAAATATTTCACCAAAAGACTTTATTGAACTAATTTACAAACCTCAAGGATCAAGTGGTTCATCTGGTAGGTCAGGTAGAGGTCGTGGAAGTAGTTCATCTTCTAACTCAAACTCAAACGATGAAGAGACAACAAACCCAGTTATCAAATTTGTTTTTAGACCGATACACTTTTTAGCATCAAAATTGTCGCCAATTTCAGTTAATTATAAAAAGAATTTAAATCATACATTTAGTAATGTAGAAGGACATCCAGGATATGATTTCAGATTTGGATTATCCGAAACTCCTAATACACCTTATCATCAATCTGGTATTCCTGGTTTTTCTCATAAATATATCGATGATTTATCTTTAAACTCAGGTGTTAGAATTACTACAAAAGTTAATACTACATTTCAGTTTAAGAATAATTCTACATTAACTATTCAGTCAGGTGGTCAAGAAACTAAAACAGATAAAATATCCTTTTTCCCGCTAGGCAATAAAGGAGAAAACGGACTGCCATTCGTAAATTGGGGAATAAATTGGTCTGGTATGGAAAAACTACCATTCTTGAATAAAGTTCTAAAATCAATGACGATAAGTCACAATTTTACAGGTGACAAAACAGTTACAATTCAAGATGGTGAAGAAAAATCATCTGATTATTCTAGAATATTTTCTCCATTATTTGGATTAACAGCTAAAACTAAAGGGAGAAGACCAGTTGATATTAATTTTAATATAAAACATACATTGAATATCAGTAATAATGGTTCGACAACAGATAGGATTACTAAGAATTCTTTAACGAGTAAAGTTAAGTATAGTCATAGGGGAGGTTTTACAATACCTATATTTTTCTTTAGGGATTTACCTATTTCAAACGATATTTCTTTTGAAATTAATTCGTCGTACAACGATGATATAACACTACGACCAAATACTGTTGGAGAATTTGTAGAGCAAGCACACAAAACAACTTGGGAAATCAGACCAAAAATTATATATAGTTTCACTAAATATGTTAATGGTGGAGTTCATTTTATGTACAAATATTCAAATGACTTAATAAACGGTGCTCGTTATGAAAAAGACTTTGGATTTAATGTTTATATTAAGATTCAAGGATAATGATTAGTAGAAAGTTCAAGCCTAACAGCGTAAAAAGTATAGAGTTTTTTCTATTCTTGGTTGTAATGAGTATTGGGTATGCACAAGATATCCCATATTTTGATGGGAATCGAGCAATGGATTACTTGAATATACAATGCGATTTTGGACCGAGATATCCTGGATCAGAAGGTCATACAAATTGTTCATTATACTTCCAGAAATTTCTACATCCTTTAGTTGATGAAATAATTGTAATGAACGAACAAGCTATTCATCCTATCAAAAGTGATTCAGTTAAGTTGACGAATATATTTTCCAGATTTAATCCAACTTCTACAGATCGCATTTTGCTTTTGGCTCATTGGGACACACGAGAAATTGCAGATAAAGACTCAATAATTGAAAATAGAAATAAACCAATAATTGGTGCAAATGATGGTGCTAGTGGAATTGCAGTTTTAATGACAATTGCAGAAATTCTCAACGAAAATCCTTTGGAGAATATTGGAATTGATTTACTATTTGTCGACGGAGAGGATATGGGAAAAGCGGGAGATGAAACTGGATTTGGTATAGGAACCAAACTATTTTCAAAGAATATTCCTCAACCATATCCAAAATATGCAGTATGTTTAGATATGGTTGGTGATTCTGATTTACAAATTCCAATAGAATGGAATTCTTACAAACAAGCACCTGATGTAGTTGAGAAAATTTGGTCTATTGCAACATATTATGGGTATTCCGAGTTTATTTATTTATTTGGTCCTGCTGTAACTGATGACCATAAAGTTCTATTTGACAACACGGGAATTCCAGCAGTGGACATTATTGATTTTCAATACCCAAATTCGGAGAAAAATTATTGGCATACATTGCAAGATATTCCCGAAAATTGCTCTCCAAAAAGTTTGGAAATAGTTGGGTCAGTTATTACAACATTAATATTTCAAGAAGATCTCAGGAAATGAGAAGTTTAGTTAATAAAAAGTGGCTAACATTAATACTAAAAGCCGATGAAAGTGTTTTAGAGATCATAGATGCTCATCTACAAAGTTACTATCTTGGAATGAGCAAAAATGAAAATCATTGGTTATTTTATTTTGAAATTGTATCTAAATCAAAAGTTGAAACAATATTAAAATCTCTAATCCAACAATACAAAATTTCTGTAAAATGGGAAACTATAAAATCTGAACCTTGGCATCTTTCGTGGCAAGAAGATTTTAAAACAATCAAGATTTCTGACGAAATGGTAGTAATTCCAGATTGGGATAAAAAAAATTATTCAGAGAAGTATATCATTAAAATCCGCCCTGGAATGGCGTTTGGCACTGGGCATCATTTCACAACAAAATTAATGCTTAGAGCATTACTTAAATGGTTAAAACCAGAACAATATGTTTTGGATATTGGAACAGGAAGTGGAATTTTAGCAATTGCATCATCAAAACTTGGAGCATCAAAAGTAGATGCAGTAGAAAATGATACTGAATGTATAGAGAATTTTGAAGAAAATTTACAATTGAATAAAATTGGTGATTCGGTTAAGATGCATATTTCTGACGCTCTTGAATGGAAGGATTATTCATACGATTTGATATTAGCCAATGTCAACCGAAATGTAATTATGAAATTAATTCCAAAAATAATAAATACAAGAAGCATAATTCTATTATCTGGATTATTAGAAACGGACGAAAACTTAGTAACTGATCAATGTAAATCAAACAATTTTGTAATTTTAGAAATCCTACGAGAAGATGAATGGATTTGTCTTGCGATCAAACAAAAGGAGTCAATATGAAAAAACTAATTTTATTTATCACCATTTCTTTATGGTGGACTTGTGATACTCCTACTATACCGCAAGAATCTAATGAACCTAAAATTATAGATACATTCATAGATTACGATGTTGTCCAAGATTCAATACAATTGTTTATTCAGGTTGAAGCCGAAGATGAACAAGGATTAGATAGCATAGATAGCGTCATCGTTGTACTAAAACTTCAAAGTGATTATTATGTTAACTTTGAACAAACATTTGTTCTGAATGATCTGGGTGAGAATGGAGATATTTTGCCAAATAATGGAGTGTATTCTGTGGTAACTAATATCATAATGCTCTACGGGAAATTTCTTATGACAAGTTCAATTGTTGATATTGAAGGGAATTCTACAACTACAATAAAATACATCTATATCGAAGAAAAATTCCCTCCGGAAATTGAGGATGTGGATATGCTTGATGTCTTTGTATTAGATCTAACTGAAACAACATTTTTGGATATATCACTGTCAGTAAAGGACTTAAACGGAGTGGAAGATATCAAAAATGTTCTGTATTCAATCAATACAGATTTTATGTATCAGAATATTTCTTCAACTTCTGATTGCGAGTTTGTAATTTCTGATGACCAATCTGAAAACAATTATTACCATGATATTTCTTGGTATTTGGAATATTCAGAATCAGAAAATGATAGTGTATTTGTTTATTCCACAAGTATTCCTATGCGACCTGTCAATGAATGTGGTGGTTACGGGATTGCATTGTTCAAATTTACAGTAAGAGATTATGAAGGCGATGCAGATGAGTATGAAACTGTTTTGGAAATAATAAAGTGTGGAGATGATATCTGTCAAGATGAATATGAAGATTCAAATACTTGTCCGGAGGATTGCCAATGAAGAATTTAGTTTATATTCTGTTTATAGGAATTGTACTATCTGGAATACCTCAAAATTACCTGTTACAATCAAATAGTGAGTTATTGAAAAGCGAAGGTTATTCTGATGGTTTACCAAACAATGCAATTGTGAGTATCAAACAAAACGATGATGCTGTATTTTTCGCAACTGGTAATGGTTTAGGTTTTATTAGTAAAAATGAAATTTTGAATTTTACTTTTAACTCGTTCAATAGTGAATACATTCCAAGAGGTGGATGCCCAGCTTTGGCTACAAATGAAGATGTTATTGCAGTTTCTGGAGTGATCGATACTTTAGCATTAGGACAATATGAACCCAAAGGAACAGGAATTGGGTATTTTATTTATGAAGAAGATACTTGGCATTACAAACCTCAACCTGTTGACCCACAAGATAGTCCACAATATTATACAGATAATTGGGGTGGTGAATCATTCAGAAGATTAGCAGTTACAACAGCTATCAATAATATTTCTTATGATTTAGCAATTTCCGGAAATTATATTTATTCAGCAAGTTGGGCTGGCGGAATTCAACGATTCGATTATACAATCCCAGACGGGGCTTGGCAACCAATTCCTTTGCCGATGGATTCACAAACAGATTTAATTTGTGGGAATGTTTTTCCAGATGATTATGAGTTAAATCCTAATGATCCAGGTAACGGTGGCTCACATAACCATAAAGGATTTTCAGTTTATGCTGTTGAAGATATAATTTGGGTAGGAACTGCTGGTGGGATTAATAAAGGTGTGGTTGATGGAGATTGCATTGATTGGAAGCATTATTCTTCTACCTCAAGTGGATTTTCCGGTAATTGGGTTATTGGATTTGCACATCAACCATTTGATAATTATACAAGATTATGGGCAGTTACTTGGTCAACAGGTGGCACGGAGACAAATGCTTTAAGTTATACTGATGATGGTGGTGAAAGTTGGAATATTTCCAATAGAATCGAAGAATTAAATCTCATGGTTTATGAAATTTCAACTCAAGGTGATACGGTGTTAGCTTCAACTGATAACGGATTATATATCTCAATTGATGGTGAGTATTGGGAGAAGTTTACTAGGCCACAAAATTTTGTCGGAGAGCAACTCTTATCCGAAACAACCTATTCTTCAATAAAAACTGAAAATATAGTTTGGGTAGGAACTCCTGATGGATTAGCAACTACCTCGGATAATGGCATGACTTGGGATATTCATCGTTTTTGGAAATCCACGCAAAATGTTATTGATATAGATGACAAATTTTACGCTTATCCAAATCCATTTTATATAAATGATGCTTTAGTCGTCGAAGGAGTTGGTCATGTTAGATTTGTTTATTTCTGGGATGGGCTAAATAATCCAGATGGAGGTTTTAGTCCGGTAATTGATATTTACGATTTTGCAATGGAATTGGTTATTCATTTATCAGATTCTCATTCGGCAGGGAGTTTAGGTGAAGGTGAAATAATTTGGAATGGTAAAAACGATTGGGGAGATACAGTTGCAAATGGAGTGTATTTTTGTAAACTATCATTAGGTGAAGAAATTTATTGGACAAAAGTTATGGTGGTGAACTAATGAAGAAAATCCTATTATTTGTTATACTTGTTTCAATTGGGAAATCAGAGTTTGGTGGTGGTTACGCCGGTGCTCCAATGCGTTATGGAAGCAATGCTAGAGAAATTGCTTTAGCAGGTGCGTTAGTTGCTGAGACCAACACTGGATTTCATCAATATTCAAATCCTGCGTTATTACCAAATATTAAAAAAATGGAATTTGGGACTTCATATTTTAATATGTCGTTGGATCGTTCAATTCAACTCCTTGCAGTAAACAAAAAACTACCTCCAAAAGCCGGTGCTGGATTATCAATATTTAGAGCTGGGGTGGATAATATTCAAGCTCGTGATTACTATGGAAATAAAACAGATATATTGTCTTCGAGTGACATTTATGGTATGTTGAGTTTTGGCGTATCGTTTACTTCAAAAGTTTCTGCAGGGTTTAATCTCAAAATAATGTTTAATGAATTATTAGCAAAATATGATGATCTTTCTCCTAAATTTAATTCGCAAGGAATAGGTTTAGATTTTGGACTTTTATATAATTTTTCTGATAAGTTGTCTTTTGGTGGAAAATATTCCAATATTCTTGCAGGTACAACTTGGAAAGTAAATTTAGATGATCTACAAAAAAGCTACGAAGAACAGTTACCTCAAATTTTATCGGCAGGAATGAAATATCAAATTTTACCAGAAATTAAATTACTTGCCCAATGGGATGGAATTAAATCTTATGGGCACGGATTTGAAAGCAAACATCGTTTTGGGTTAGAGTATGTTTATGGCAATAGATTTGTGCTTAGGGCAGGATTGCATAAACTCTCTCCAACTCTTGGATTTGGTGTTGGAATTCCTATATGGGATAAGAATATACTACAGTTGGATTATTCGCTCGATTACGGTAGGAGAGGTGAAGGTTTAAGTCATAATTTTAGCTGGTGGATGGAGATATAAAAGTGGTTAGGATAAGTGACAAGGCAATCAGCGATACTTTTCCCCGCTAATATTTCGTGAGCGGTTGTGTATAACTGAAGAGCTATTATTATAGACCAATTAATAGGTTTGTAAATAGTTAGTTTTTCCTTGAATTCTAAAAAAGTAAGTAACAAAATAATGAGTAAATTCATTCAAATATTATTGATGTTTTCAGTGAGTTGGGCAATAGGATTACAAGCTCTAAATATTACTACCGATGCTAGAGAAATGTCACTTTCTGGTGGTGGAATTGCAATAGATTTCAATCCAGATGTAAATCCTGCTTCCGTATTTTCGATAAATAATCGTTACTTAGGTTTTTCACAAACATTTTGGTTTGCAGGAGTTTCAGGCCAAAAAGTTAAATTATCGTGGAATCAAGAATCACCAAAATTATTTGCTATAGAAAAATTAGGTCTTGAAGATATTGATTTACGCGATGAAATCCCAAATGATGAACCGTTGGGAGAGTTTGGGGTTCGTTGGGTATCAGCAGGTATTACTGCAGGATATCAATTATCAGATTTAGATTTTGGAATTTCAGTAAAGGGGAGTTACTATCGCTTATACAACTATTCATCCTTTGTATTTACTACTGACATTGGCTTCATAAAGAAATTTAACACATCAATCAGTTCTGGGTTTGTGTTAAAAAATCTTGGTTATAGTTATTCTGATAGTTTGAGAGATCATTTACCAACAACAATCGGAATTGGAATATCTGTAAATGAAGCGTTTATTTCATCAACCTTTTTTGTAGATGCTATGTATAGTCTTAAGCATGGTTTAGTTGGTTATACTGGGATTGTAGTTCCAATTCAAAAACTTCAGATAATTTCTGCACTTGAATATTCTCCAAAATCAGAACATTTTGCGATTTCATCCGGATTTTCGTTTTCATACAGGAAATGGGGGGTTAATTATAGTGTTAAATTGCACAATAATGAAGTTTTGGGAATTCCACATTCAGTTGATATTATTTTGTATTTTTGATTAGGTTTGTAAATGAATCCATTTACCCCTAACGATAACAATTTTCTTAATACTAACCACTCTGTTTCTAATACCATAAAATACGGAATTGGATTTATTGCAGGTTTTATAATTTCGATATTTTGGTTTGTATCTTCTGACGACCAAAACTCAACAAAAGAAACTATATCTAAAAGTAAAGGCAATATTTGTTTAATTATTGATGATTTTGGTTATTCGATGAACGAAACCATAATTTCATATCTTTCATTGCCAATTGATTTTACTTGTTCTATAATTCCTGGTCATACATATTCATCTAAAACTGGATTTATTGCAGATAGTTTGGGATTTGAAGTAATGATTCATATTCCAATGGAATCTTATGATTATGACCAAAGTTTTGAAAAAAATTATCTACTAACTGATAAAATGAATATCAATGTCATAAAAAATTTATTAATATCGGCTGTCAGCGAAATTCCACAAGCAGTTGGAGTAAACAATCACCAAGGATCTAAAGCCACAGAGAGTTTGCAGTTGATGAAAGATCTTGCACGAAACCTTAAAGATATGAACTTATTTTTCATTGACAGTTACACAAATCCTGAAAGTCGTGCTTTTATTACAATGCGACAATTTGGAGTAAAAACTGAGGTTCGACAAATCTTTTTGGATCATTTAGAAGATTATGAATCGATAAAAATTAAACTTTATGAGTTAGCTGAGTTATCTGAACAGATGTCGGTAGCGATTGGAATTGGGCACGCAACAAAACCGACAACTCTCGAAGTTCTACAAAATGAAATCCCGAAATTGAAAGAATTAGGCTATAGTTTTTTAAAAGTATCTGAAGTTGTGAGATGATTTTGTAGAAGTTTCACTATTTAAATCAGCAACCGATCCAATCCAATTTCAATCAGTTTTAAAACATAATATTCTTTTAACATCATTCATTCAGTAATAATTATTCTCCTAACAAAAAACAATCTATCCAAAATCATTTATTATTTCCATTTTTGTGATTTATATCACATGCTTATCTTCAATTCCTGTGGTTTTACAATATAATATTCAGTAAATTTGTATGCTAAAAATGGGTTTTATTTACCCATAAAATTATACTCAAGGTGATTAGTAGAGTGTAATCAGCAATTCCTGACTTTTTAAGTAAGGAGTGTGAATCAATAATCAAAAATAACCAAGGAGGAAAAATGATAAGAAATATCATTAAGTTAACGATGTTTGTGGGAATTATTCAGTTTATATTTGCAGATGTGCTAATTACGGAACTGACAGACCCACAAAATTCAAGTGATGCAGGTCGATATGTCGAACTGTATAATAATGGTGATGCAGATGTAGATTTTAGTACAGGTTGGCTTATCCAACGCTGGACTAATGGCAATGCAGATCCAAGTACACCGGTAGCTTTAACCGGAGTTATTGCAGCAGGTGGTTTTTATATTGTATGCAATGATGAAGATAAATACAGTGCAACATTTGGACTGACTTGCGACCAAGATATTGGTACAGGTGGACCAGCTGATAGTAATGGTGATGATAATATAGCTATACTTGATGAGACCGGTACTCTTGTAGATATATTTGGAGTTCCAGGTGAAGATGGAACAGGTACAGGCCATGAGTTTGAAGATGGTCGAGCAGAAAGAGTTGAAACCGTTTCAGTAGCAAATGCTGTATGGGATGTAGCAGAATGGTATATTGACAACGATTCTGGTGGTGGAGATGGTAATCAATATGCACCAGAAGGATTTGATCCGGGTTCTTGGATTGGTGCTGGTGAAATACCAACCTGCGACGATTTAGAAGCTTGTAACTACGGTGAAGAAGGTGCTTGTGAATATGTAGTTGACTGTGCTGGAGTTTGCGGTGGTGATGCTGTAGAAGATTGTGCAGGTGTATGTGAAGGAACAGCAGTTGTTGATGTATGCGGAGTATGCGAAGGCGACGGTTCTACTTGCACTGTTACTATAACATTTAATGTAGATATGTCATTAGAAACAGTTGATGAAACTGATGGTATTCGTATTTTTGGTTTATTTAGTTGGGATGCTAACGATGCAATTACAATGACAGATGATGATTTGGATGGTGTTTATACAGCCACAGTAGATTTGACAGCCGGTGATTATACATATAATTTTAGAAATGGTTGGGGTTACGAATCAGGAACAAACTTAGGAGAATGCGCAGGTGGTGATTATACTAATGACAGATATGTAACTGTAGGTGATGTTGACTTAGTACTTGATGCTGTTTGTTGGGAATCTTGTGATATATGTCCAGAAGTTATACCTGGTTGCACAGATCCTGAAGCTTTGAATTATGATCTACTAGCAACAGAAGATGACGGAAGTTGCTTCTATGAATGGCCTGAAATTGATAACCTATTTTTCTCAGAAGTCGCTGAAGGTTCAAGCAACAATAAATACCTTGAAATTTATAATGCCACTGATGGAGATGTTGATCTAAGTGGTTACTCTCTATCAAATTGTTCAAATGGATGTGATGAAACTGATGTTTGGGATTACCTTGACAATTTAACATTTGATGCAGGTACAATTATCACTGCTGGCGATGTTTTCGTTGTTTGTCACGGTTCAGCAGATTCTCTAATTGCAATTGAATGTGACCAAACCTTTACATATTTAAGTAATGGTGATGATGTTTTTGCATTAACACAAATAGGAAGTGGAGTAGTATTAGATGTAATTGGTACTACAGGTGATGACCCTGGTTCAGGTTGGGAAGTTGCAGGAGTAACAAATGGTACTCAAAATCATACTCTTGTAAGAAAAGCTGAAGTTCTAACAGGTAATGCTGATTGGGCTTTATCTGCAGGAACTAATGTAGATGATTCTGAGTGGATTGTTTTTGATATTGATACTTGGGATTATTTAGGTTCACATCCTCACGATTTTGCTAGTATCTGTGATGACCCAGCAGCTTGTAATACAGGCGAAGAAGGTGACTGTGTGTATGCTGAACCAGGTTATGATTGTGACGGAAATATGTTGGTTAATGTAACCTTTAATATTGATATGAATGTTGAAGGTGTTGTAGGAGATGTTAAAGTTAGAACATCTACAGTAAATGGTGATTACAATCCAAGTGATTGGTTTATAATGGATGACACTGATGGAGATCTTGTTTATACTTACACAATGGTTCTTGCAACCGGCAATGAATATGGTTACAATTTTAACAATAGTGATGGTAATGGTTATGAATCTGGTGATGATTTAGGTGATTGTGCTGGTGGGACTTATGGTAATGACAGAAATCTAACAGTAGCAGCTGAAGATATGATTTTGGACGCTGTTTGTTGGGAATCTTGTGATATATGTCCAGAAGTTATACATGGTTGCACAGATCCTGAAGCTTTGAATTATGACCCTGCAGCTACAGAAGATGACGGAAGTTGCTTCTATGAATGGCCTGAAATTGATAACCTATTTTTCTCAGAAGTCGCTGAAGGTTCAAGCAACAATAAATACCTTGAAATTTATAATGCCACTGATGGAGATGTTGATCTAAGTGGTTACTCTCTATCAAATTGTTCAAATGGATGTGATGAAACTGATGTTTGGGATTACCTTGACAATTTAACATTTGATGCAGGTACAATTATCACTGCTGGCGATGTTTTCGTTGTTTGTCACGGTTCAGCAGATTCTCTAATTGCAATTGAATGTGACCAAACCTTTACATATTTAAGTAATGGTGATGATGTTTTTGCATTAACACAAATAGGAAGTGGAGTAGTATTAGATGTAATTGGTACTACAGGTGATGACCCTGGTTCAGGTTGGGAAGTTGCAGGAGTAACAAATGGTACTCAAAATCATACTCTTGTAAGAAAAGCTGAAGTTCTAACAGGTAATGCTGATTGGGCTTTATCTGCAGGAACTAATGTAGATGATTCTGAGTGGATTGTTTTTGATATTGATACTTGGGATTATTTGGGAAGCCATCCTCACGAATTTGAAGTAGTAAGTACTTGTGAAGATCCTTTTGTAGCTGTGCTTGGTGAAAATGTTGGAAGCGGAGCAGATGAATGGTTTGAATATACCGTAGCTACTGACAGTTGGTTAACAATTACTTCACAAAATGAAACAGGTGATGCTCAATGGGATACTTATTTAATGATTCTTAATACTTGTGAAGTTGATGAAGATGGTAACTTTATTGATGTTTTTGCAGAAAATGATGATTGCTGTGATTATTGGGGACCATCGACACTTGAGTTCGAAGCGACAGCTGGTAGTGTTTACAATATTTTCTGGGATAATCGTTGGAGCTCAGAACCGTTTACTTGGTTTATAACAGAAGGCACTCCACCTGAACAGCCTCCAGCACCATTTAACTTATTAGCAGAAGGTG
Organism: uncultured bacterium; assembly: GCA_964607375.1. Lineage (GTDB taxonomy): Bacteria > Fidelibacterota > Marinisomatia > SCGC-AAA003-L08 > JACNLC01 > JACNLC01. The sequence continues at coordinate 21 of CAZSJY010000036.1, read as the reverse complement.
TTTCTGATGATTATGATAATG
>CAZSJY010000035.1:0-19117 GCA_964607375.1 uncultured bacterium | reverse complement strand
CCGTACATAATATCAAATTCAACTCTTTTAAACGGAGGTGCAACTTTATTTTTTACAACTTTTACAGCTGTCCTATTCCCAACAACTTGATCACCTTCTTTAATTTGACCGATTCTACGGATATCTAATCTCATTGAAGAATAAAATTTTAGTGCGTTACCACCCGAAGTTGTTTCCGGATTCCCAAACATCACACCAATCTTGTGCCTTATCTGATTAATAAAAATAACCGAAGTTTTAGACTTGGATACTACACCTGTTAATTTACGCAAAGCTTGAGACATTAACCGTGCTTGAAGTCCAACATGAGTATCACCCATATTGCCGTCTAGTTCAGCTTTTGGTACTAATGCGGCTACCGAGTCAATAACAATAATATCCAATGCCCCACTTCTGACTAGAGTTTCGCAAATCTCTAAAGCTTGTTCACCTGTATCAGGTTGGGAAATCAATAATTCTTCAGTATTCACACCTAGTTTTCTAGCATAACCCGGATCAAGTGCATGTTCTGCATCTATAAATGCGACATGCCCACCAGTTTTCTGAGCTTCAGCAGTCATGTGCAAAGTTAGAGTAGTTTTTCCAGAAGATTCCGGCCCAAATACTTCAATTACTCGACCTCTAGGAATTCCGCCAATTCCTAATGCAGCATCAAGAGAAATAGAGCCTGTAGGAATTGAAGCAATTGATACAGATGCAGCATCTCCCATCCGCATAATTGAACCTTTTCCAAATTGTTTTTCGATTTGATTTATAGCAAGATCAATAGTATCGATTTTTTGTTTTTTTTCACTCATTGTTCAAGACCTTTCTGTTAAGTGGAATTCTTTAAATTTTGTATAATGTGCACCTTCTGGCCGTAATTCGCTTTCATATAATACAACTGAATTTACATTAAATTCAATGGGAGCGTATAGTGAATTTAAGAAATTCTTTACATTTATTTTCCATAGTTTCGCGTTTCGCTTGACTCTTGCAATAGTAATATGAGGTCGAAAATTATCTAATCTTCTGGATTGTTTGTAATCAACAACAGATTTATCAATTATTTGTTGAAGATTGATTATCTCTTCCCTACCTTTTTTAATGCCAAACCATAATATCCGTAAACTTTTCTCATTTGGGAAAATTCCAGTTCCTTCAATGCTCATTTTAAAAGCTGAATAATCAATCACTTGTTCAATTTCTTTAATTAATTCAGATATTTTGTCTTCAGCAACATCTCCTAAAAAGGATAATGTAAGATGTAAATTATTACCATATATCCAACGAATATCACCAGATTCTGATTTTACAGTCGTTCTTAACAATGAAACAACAGACTTCACTTTTGGCGAAACTTTTATTCCTATAAATAATCTTTTGGTTTGATTGTTCATAAATTATTAATTAACTGTTTTCGCAACATATTTAATGCCGTAAACGATGTCATTTCTCTGTGCATTTCTCTGTCTTTCAAAAAATAGAATTTATTTACTACTATCTTATCTTTAGTTGAAATACCAATATAAACCAGACCAACAGGTTTTTCATCTGTTCCTCCATCAGGACCGGAGATCCCAGTTGTTCCAATGCCAATATCTGTTCCAGTACTTTTGCGAATTCCACTGGCCATTTCTACTGCAACTTCTGCACTAACTGCTCCGTGTGCTATCAAAGTATCGATTGAAACATTAGTCAATTTCTGTTTTAATTCATCACTATAAACAACAACACCACCTTGATAATATCTTGAGCTACCTGGGATATCTGTTAATAATTTGCCCAACAATCCACCAGTACAAGATTCAGCAGTTGAAATAGTTAATCCTGCTTTAGCCAACATTTCACCAACAATTTCAGGTAAAGTTTCATCGTCCTGTCCATATATTAAATCACCCAATCGATTCTGAAATACATCTTTGATTTGGTTTATATTACTATCATTTTGGATACCACTAATTCTGATGTTTACTCTAGTATGATAAGGCAAAAACGCAAATTTGAAATCTGATGCGTATTCATCTAAAATATCTCTCACATCTTCAAATAACTGGCTTTCTGGAATGCCGGTAGTTTGCAAAGTAATTATTTGTGGATTTTTCCTTTTTTGTAAATATTTAGGAATGATAGTTTCTGACATCATACTTTTCATTTCCTGTGGAACTCCGGGCAAAATGAATATCTGAGTTTGATTCTGTAAAATTCTCATTCCTAAAGCAGTCCCAATAGAATTTGGAATTGCTTCGCTACATTTTAAAATTGTAGCTTGAGATTTATTGCTTTCTGGAATTTTAATCCCTCGTTGCTTAAATCGTTTTGTTAAGATATCATACCATTTTGCATCAAAAACTTCTTCGGAATTGAATAGTTGTTTTAATGCAATTTTAGTGATGTCATCGTGAGTTGGACCAAGTCCACCGGTTATAAAAATGAAATTGTAACGTTCAGACAAACAATTTTTTATTGTTGATATTATTTGATCTAAATTATCACTTATGGTTAACTTAGTTTCTACATCAATTCCATATTCCAGAAATTGTTGTCCAATCCATGCAGAATTTGTATCGATAGTAAAACCCTGTAAGAGTTCATCACCAATCGTTATTATACAAGCATTCATTAATTTAGTAATTTCCCAATTGAAAATTGAAGATTAGAATAGTGTAAATTCTCCGTACTACTTTGATGGATATCAGATAAACCTATATTACATCTAATATCAAAAGAAAAGTTCGAAAGTAATTTTTCAATTCCAAAAAGTAACCCTACATGTGTACTCCTAAAGATATCATCATCTTTAAAAATTATTGTCTCAACATCATCATATTCTACTATACTATTAAACAAGTAGCTAATATATGTTCCAGCAAAGATATTTAAACTTTCTAAAAGCGGTTTTTTATATGAAATTGGAATTTGAAAATTAGTTGTAAGCACTCTTAAATTAGATTCATAAATGTCAATTTCTTGATATCCGTCTTGTTTATAATACAGTTCAAATTGAAAAAGATGATTATTAATACTTTTAGTAAAATAAAAACCTAAATGATAAACAGGAATGTAATTGGTATTGTAAAAAGAGTTACAAGAATTAGAATACCCATATCCTGCTTTAAATCCATACTCACTAGTCAATTTATGAAATTTACTTTTCATGTGATTAATTGGTTCTTCAAATAATTTTTCTGGAATACTTGCTGTGATAATAAATTCTTCAAGTTCATTCATATGATTGTATTTTAGACTAAAATAATCATTGATGATTGCTATTCTATTCTCATTAGAAATAAAAGAAATTAGATTAACTATACCAGCTGAATTGATACCATAACCCCTCGTAAATAAATCCGGATATCCAATCTCCATTAAAGTTCCCCACCTCCAAGAATATATATCCAGTAAATTTAGTTCATAACCCCTGTGTATTATAACATCCCCATTCACCTTTGAACCGAATATGTGATTACCAATTTCAATATCACCAAGCCCATTTTGGTATCTCTCTGATGATATTCCAGAATAATTTACTAGTAAATCCGAAGCTTCGCGTGAAATTGTTAATTCCAATAATTTCCATTCATTTTTCATTAGATTGATAATATTTGAAACACCAAATCTTGCATATATAGGGGAAGGATCCCATTGGTTAGCATCAATAAAATATATATCTCCACCAATATTTGATTTTGAATATCCAACAGATGGATTAACATTCATTAATAAATTTCTACTAATAACCTTTCTAAATGGAAATGAAAGAAGACAACCAAAATCAAAAAAGTTATTAATAGATTCTACTTCCCCACTTTCTGCAGCTGTACCACAATCGATCAGGGTTTGCATTACCTGTTTGTGCGTTTTACCTACTGAAATATAAAAGGGATAATCGTCTAACCAAAAAGCAAAAGAATAGAGATTAGTATTTACCATCGTATTTGCTCTATAAGTTCCTACAATATTTCCATATTCATCTATTCCGTACATTTCACCCAAATCAATAAATGCTCTGGTCTTATTTGCTAATACTTGGAAATTAAATATATCTGTTCTGTAACCATTTGTAATTACATCATAATTCTGCTGTAAATCATATGGTAAATGCTCAAATTTAAATTCCGTTTTTTGGTATGAAAAACCGCTCGGTAAAATTTGATTTGCAGGATTGTAGTAACTGGCTACTATATCACTTGTAGGAACACTGACACCAATACTTCCCATACTATTCATTTTAACCGATTGTGTTAATAGTAACGATGCACCAGTTGAAAACATTAAATTTGATGTTGTAATTACTACAATTAACAGTGGTTTAAATTTCATTCTTCCCACCAATGGGTATCAATTTTATCATATAATTCTCGATAAAAACTTTTGTTTGGCGACATAGCTACTAAATAACCATTGTTATCATAAATGTACAATGAATCATTATCATCCCAACCTGCAAAAAAGTGATTATATTTTCCAATATTCTCGTAATAAGCATCATCATTAACAACTACCACGCTATCTAAATCAAAGTTTTCGTAGTTGTCTATAAAATATTCGTCTGTAGTTGAGTGCAACCCACCACCATAATAAAATGACATACTGTGGCTTCCTTCATAAATTGCCTCATAAGATGTATCACTTATCTCACCGAATATTTCAATTTTTTCAAAAAGGAATCTAAATTCAGAGTCTTCGTCATCCCACTTTTCAAAGTCATTTACCCAAGTTTTAAAACTCCAATGTTCATCTGCAAATTCAGTAACTTGTTCCCAAGTTACCTTTTCTTCATCTTCATAATCACATCCAATCGTAACTAAACTGACCAATAAAATAAGATATTTCATTTTTCCCATTTAGGTAAATTCTCCTTTGTGTAACTAGCGGTTGTTGAATTATTATACAAATGATATCCCAAATACAATTGCCCAAGTTATCAGTCCTGCAAGCACATCGTCCATCATTATTCCCCATCCTTTTGGCAAATTTTGAGCTTTGTCAATTATTAAAGGTTTGGTAATATCCAAAATCCTAAATATAATGAAACCAATAAGATATAGAAATAACGATTTCGGAATTAGAAACAAAGCAATCCACATTCCAGCTACCTCATCAATCACAACTTCTGATGGGTCTGATTTCTTAATTTTATCTGGGTATTTAGTCGAGGAATAAATTCCAATAATTAGAACTAATAAAATTAAACCTAACTGTAACGGTATATTTTCAACAGGGACAAACCACCAAATCAATATTGCAAATAAACTTCCCCAAGTTCCGGGAGCTTTCGGTAAATATCCCACTCCGAAAAATGTAGAAATTAGCCGATTCATTTATCTAACCCTTATTGAGATTTTTGAGCGTTTGATAATTGCGACGAAAATAATCTAATCCTGTATATGCAGTAACTATTGTTGTTGCTAACATTAAAATATAAATTATCAAATCATTTTCAAAAATGTTAACAACAAAATCTACATTGTAAGATTGGAATACATAAACTAATAATATCAAGTGTATTACAACCATTTGGAGTGTTGTTTTTAGTTTTCCACCTTTGCTAGTTTGCATTGTTGCATTTTTGGCTTCCATAATTGAACGAAGTAGAGTTACAATTATATCTCGAGCTATAATCACTAGCAACATCCACAGTTCTATATTTCCTATTAACCAAAAAGAAATAAAAGCAGATAATACTAAAAGTTTATCTGCAAGAGGATCAAGAAACATACCGAATTTAGAAATAGTATTAAATTTCCGAGCTAAAATTCCATCGTATAAATCTGTTAGAGATGCAATTACAAATACAGTTAAAGCAAATAGTTTTCCATGTTGATAACTGGAAAATAACAAAAATAAAAATAATGGAATCAGCAATATTCTCAATGAAGTTAATATATTCGGAATAAATCTCTTCGGCATTACTGAATTTCCACCCTTTCATCAATAGAACGAAGTAAAGTTGCTTCGTCAACATACTCTAAATGTCCACCAACCGGCAAACCGCGTGCCAATCTGCTAACTCTTAAATTCATTGAAGACAAAAGTTTAGCTAAATACAATGCTGTTGCGTCACCTTCTATGCTAGCATTAGTTGCAACAATCACTTCTCTTACATTTTGTAATCTTTCTAATAAATCTTCCATATTCAAATCGTCTGGGCCAACTCCATCTAACGGAGAAATTACTCCGCCTAATACATGATAAACTCCTCTAAATCCAGTTTTTTCGAACAGAAATATATCTTCTGGGGTTTCTACTACACACAGAATAGATTGGTCGCGACATTCGTCAACACAAATTGAGCACGGCGATATTTCTGCAATATGATGACAAATTTCACAGGATCGAATATTTTCTTTAACTTCTATTAATACATTCGCTAAATCAGCTGCAATCTCTTTATCAGATTTTAGAACAAAAAATGCTAATCGTTGAGCTGTCTTCTTTCCAATTCCAGGAAATCTTGAAAATGCTTCGATTAATTTTTCTAATGAATGAGGTATTCCTTGCACTACATTCCCGGTATTTTCATGTTGCCAAGCATACCACCTGTTGCACTATTCATCTTTTCTTCTGCGGCATCAGATGCGTTTACTAAAGCTTGATTAACTGCAGCTAAAATTAAATCTTCCAACATCTCAGCATCTTCTTCAAGAACCTCTGGTTCAATTTTCACAGAAACAATATCTTTTTTACCATTTGCAACCACTGTTACCATTCCACCGCCAGACTGACCTTCAGCATGTAAATCCACTAATTCTTCTTGAGCTTTAGCCATTTGTTCTTGTAATTTCTGTGCCTGCTTCATCATACCAGACATTCCACCTTTTGGAAACATAATTTATTTCTCCTATCTTCTAATTTTCTTCAAATAATTTTGTATCATCGAATTATCTCTCCATCCAAAGTTTCTATTACTTTCATAAACAATGGATGTTCCATATTCCGAGGTTTACTTTTCTGTATTTTCTGAGTTTTTTTTTGTGCTGTAGATAAATACTTGACTTTTAAACTCACTTCAAACTCTTTAAACAAGATATTTTCAAGAATTGTAGAGTCTTTTTCTAAACTTTTTATTTCAAAGCCATTACGATTTTTTAGTGTAATAAATAGTATGTTGTTTTGCATTTTTGTAACTTCAGATTCATCAAGAAAATTTGCTGTTTTAGTATTAACTTTCTCTAGTTCACCAATTAAATAATGCCATTTACTCTGTACATCCTCTATGGATATTTGTTTTACGGATTTTGATAATTCTACCTTTTTTCCTTCAGAAACTACATTTTTGGATTTATTTTCAATAGCTTCATCTCTTTTCACTTTAGTTTCTGGAGTATTTTCTGGTTTTTTTCTAACATTAGAAATTTTAGTTGTTGATGATGTGTTTTTCAAAGATATTGGAGTTTTACCTTGAAGTAGCTGCGTAATAGATATTGATGTATCCATTACAGATAATTTCAAGAACAGAGATTCCAAGGCTACTTTTGGATGTTGCAAGTTTCTTAGTTTAGATTCAAATTCTAAAGACATATCCAAAATCCGTAAAAGATCAGTAGATTCTAGAATGCAATCACTGCTAGTAATCCAAGCAATGGAATCTTCTCCAAGTTCTGAGATTTCGTTTACACCTACGCTTACTAACAGACAATTTCTGATGAAGTTGTTAAATCCACTTATAAAATCAGATATAGAATATCCAGACTCAATTATTGTATTTAAATTTTCAATAATGTTGTTACTATCACTTTGAACAATTCCTTGTAAAAGTTCCAAGTACACTGAATCTCGTAAAACACCGAGTATTTCTCTAACAACATCAAGTTCAACCAAATCACCTGAATATGATATTACTTGATCTAATAGGCTAAGTGAATCTCGCATGCTACCATCAGCTTTTGTTGCAACTAACTTTAAACTCTCATTATCAAATTTTATCTTCTCCAAGTTTAATATATTTTTGAGATGTTCAATTATATCCGTTATACTCAGTCTTTTTAAATCAAACCTTTGAGTACGAGAAAGTATTGTTTGTGGGACTTTTGGAGGATCTGTGGTAGCCATCAAAAAAATCACATGTGGAGGAGGTTCTTCTAATGTTTTGAGAAGTGCATTAAATGCGAAAGTTGTCAACATATGAACTTCGTCAATTATATAAATTCTATACTTACCAGTTGAAGGTGGGTATTTTACTGCTTCTCGAAGTTCACGAATTTCATCAATCCCACGATTTGAAGCTCCGTCAATTTCAAGAACATCTAAGTTTCTTCCACTTGTGATTTCTTTACAATTATTGCATTCTCCACAGGGGTTATTGTTTTTGTAATTTGAACAATTTAGTGATTTTGCTAATATTCTAGCCAAAGTAGTTTTTCCCACCCCTCTTGGACCGGTAAATATATAACCATGAGCTACTCGATCCAATTTAAGAGCATTTTGCAGTGTTTTACTAACATGAGTTTGCCCAACTACATCCTCGTATTGCTGTGGTCTGTATTTTCTTGATAATACTGTATAACTCATTGCAAACTAACCTTCATTACTTCAACTTCCCTAAATTAGTTACTTACTGTGTTCTTCCTTTGGTTTAAGACAATAAAAGTGACCCGTGCACCGTAGATTGAACTTTCTGTTTGCAAACTTTTCCAAACAGCCAGCTCAGTATCAGGGATTTACGGCACATATAAAAATTTTCTACCGCTGCTTCCTTCCGAATCTGACGGGGTTTGAAAACTATATATTGCGTAAAGCTGAAAACTTCAACACCACTTATTTGAAAAAATAAACTCAGCAAAGCCCTCTCTACGGATTTCAATCCTGCATGAAGCGGATTTCAGGTTACAGGAAACCGCTAGCTTCCCATCTAGCACAGATCTGTTGAGTTGTAGGGATTCGAACCCAAAGTATCGTGTTCACCATTTAGAACAACAACCCAAATATAATTATCCAACCTAAAAATACTCAAAGACAAATCTATCATTTTGTTTTCTTTTTCTTCGGCTTAGTTTTCTTTTTTTCATAATCACTAATAAACTGTGGGACTTTTTCTGTCTTTTTAGTGTTTTCTTCTTTTTCCTTGTTCTTTGATTTATTTTTTGGTTTTGAAGGAACTAATATTTTACGAACTTTTTCATTTTCTGCACGGTAAGTTTCAAAAGATTTCTTAACAATTTCCTCTATTTCTTCATTGAATTGATCTATAGTCTTTTCTAGTCGAGATTGCAATTCCCCTAATATAGCTGGACCATAACTATCATTTACATTCTTCATTAATGGTACAAGATGTTCAATTAGAGAATTCTCTTGTCCTTCATTTTGTGATAACTTTGGGTTTCTTGGTTTTGGTTTTATCATTTCATCTTCTCCAAATTCTATATTTTTCATTTCCAATAATAGTTGTAATACAAATTTGTTGGAAATTAAATTGTAACATTAATCGAACGAATAACCTAAAACTATATGTAAATCCAATAAATGATCAATATTTAAGTCAAAATCAGAGTCATAAAATACGCTTTTCGCACCGCATACAATACTAAAATATTTAGTTGGTTTAAATTTCAAATCAAAGCCAAAAGTTGAATTTTCTCTAAAATCAGAGAATCTTATAACTTTGTCATCAAAATGATTCTCATAATAGAATTCAGCTCCACTTACACCAATTATCACTTGATCATTCACGATAAATCTAAAACTAAAAGTATGATATCTTTTTGACTCATCAGCACCAATATCTTGTAGGTAAGTGTAAGATGTTTCAATATTCCCAATATAAGATATATCAGCATCAATACTAAATCTAAATCCACTTGTTGGATATAAAAATGTGCCATAACGAAGTGAGTAATACAAATCTTTTGGAATCAAAGTTGTCGAATCACTTGGAGAATATAGATCATATTGAGAGATATCTTCCCAATTCAGTGTATCAGCATATGATTGGTTAGAATCAATGTATCTTACTCGTTCCAAATCGTACAATGAGTTAAAATATGAAGGAATAAACAACGATGAATTAAGCTGATATTCTATTTTAAACTCAATGGACTTTTTATGCATAAAATGAAAACCAGGGAAAACCATTCCCCAACTTCCTTGCCTGCTAGTTTCTTTAATATCTCGTACAAAATGACGGTTTTCAGGATGTAACAGTCCAACTCCCTCTGCATAAATATTAACTTCATAATCATACATTTTAATCAAATTATATTGAAAATCAAAACTAATCCCGGTAAATTGCCTTGAGTTTTCTTTATTCCATTTTGATATTGTAGAATCTGAAAGAGAAGCATATTGGTTGATATCAGAAACTAAATTCACACCGATTTTCAAAGGAAAATTATCTGAAACAATTAGTGTTGAGCGAAACCCAACGAGACTACCATTATATTTCAAATCTCCAAAGTTGGAAATAAAAGTGTGTATGGAAACAAATCTATGACCAAAATTTATGACTGCTGTTCCACCAGATTTCTGTTTATATGGATAATAAATCTGATTCGAATATCCGTTAATTAAATGACCATGACCGAATGTCAAATTCTCAATACTGCCAAAATGTAAATTAAAAAGTTTGTTTTTGGTTGAATAATCCAAAAATTTAATTTTATCGGGATAATCAAATATATCATCCAAATCTTCAATGCGGAATTGATAATCATTAGAAATTTGCCCTAATAGATCTAAACCTACACTCAAGTTTTTATATTTAAAAAAAGGTTGAAAGGACAAATAAAACGATGTATCGAGAAAGGAGAAACTACATCCTACACTAATTCCAAAATCTGGTTTTTCAACAGCAACAGTATCAATTAATATTCTGTCATATTGTGGAATTAAATCATACTCTTGAACGGCAGCTACTGTATCAAATTTTTCATCAACAATGATAATTTTAGCTAGTAAACCATCTACGCATAACAACAAAATTATTGAAATAAATTTCATTATCGACATTTCTATAGGTCGGTTGACTCTTCCTCCTGTTCTTTTGAAGTGGATTGATGTGACTTAACTTTCTTTTTTTCTTCTTCCCTGTTCTGTAAGTGAAGTTGCACTTTTATTGAATCTTCTGTAAGTTTATTTAACTGTTCATCTGCACTAAAATCAAGGGAAGAATTTTCTTTTTTCTTATTAATTACATACTCACCAATCCTTGCATTTTTGTGTAAGAATTCTCTTTTGAGTTTTTCAATTTCAAACTGTATTTTACCTATCTTTGTAATCTCATCACCTTTGTTGACCGCCTTTTTTAGATATACACCTGATTTGTCTGCGATAACTTCACTATACTGGCCAAACTTTTTTAAAATATTCTCCCAAATCTTAGACACTCTAACCTCCCTTGTTGATTATTAACTAGTACTTTTTTATTCTTTGATGAAATAACACCAAATTCAGTGTAAAATTAGATGTTTAATTTATTTGTATTTTGTTCTAATGTCAAACTTACTTTCTAAAGAAATCCAAATATAAATAATAATAATCAATCTATTGGGGTAATCCCAGATATCACCCTAAATTATTGTATGATATTGAAAGTAAATGAGATATTTTTAAGTATTCAGGGTGAATCAACTTTTGCAGGTAAGCCTTGCGTTTTTATAAGACTTTCCGAGTGTAACCTTCGTTGTTCCTATTGTGATACTGTTTATACTTACAAAGATGGAAAGAATCTTGAATTAAATGAAATTATCCTTCAAATCCAAAAATACAAATGCAAGTTAGTAGAAATTACCGGTGGAGAACCACTACAACAGAGTAATGTTGTATCACTAATGAAACAGTTGATTTCTAATGATTATACTGTCCTTGTCGAAACAAATGGCTCAATTTCTACTCATAATATTCCAAAAGATGTTATAAAAATTGTAGATTTCAAATGCCCATCTAGTAAAATGAATAATCACAATTTATGGTCAATCACAGACGAACTTCAAAAACAAGATGAAGTAAAATTTGTTATAGGAGATACTAACGATTATGAGTGGGCTAAATCAAAACTTTTTGAGTACAATTTATCCAATAAATGTACAGTTTTATTTTCACCGGTTTATAATTTACTTTCCCCCAAGTTACTCGTTTCGTGGATATTAAGAGATAGTCTTGATTGTAGGCTTAATCTACAGCTTCACAAGATTATTTGGGATAATTCAACAAAAGGAGTTTGATTTGAAAAAAGCTATTGTATTAGTTTCCGGAGGAATGGATAGTTGTGTAGTTTCAACTATAGCTAAACTTGAAGGATATGATTTAGCATTTCTCCACATAAGTTACGGGCAAAGAACCGAAAAACGAGAGCTGAAAGCATTCACCGATATTGCTAATTATTTTAATGTGGAACAAAGATTAGTGGTTGATATCAACTATTTAAAAGAAATTGGTGGTTCTAGTCTAACCAACTATAATATACCAATTCCAACAGCTAATTTAGAAAGTTCTGAAATTCCAAATTCATATGTTCCTTTCAGAAATGCAAATATTTTGTCAATTGCTACCAGTTGGGCGGAAGTTATTGATGCAAGAGTAATTTATATTGGAGCTGTTGAAGAAGATTCATCAGGCTATCCAGATTGTAGAAGATCATTTTTCGATTCTTTTGAAAACACAATTAAAGAAGGGACTAAACCTGAAACAAGAATAAGTATCCTGACTCCAATCATTAACTTATCCAAAAAAGAAATAATTTTGAAAGCTAACAAATTAAATGCCCCTCTACATTTAACTTGGAGCTGTTATGAAAATGATGCTACTCCTTGTGGAGAATGTGAATCTTGTAAACTAAGAGCAAGAGGATTTAGTCAAGCAGGAATTATAGACCCCATTTTATAGAATATCTACTTATTTAACTTTTCCAGTAAAATTTTTGCTTCTTTGATTTCTGGATAATTATTATCTAGCCTAGTTACGATTTTGTAATCTGAATATGCTTTATCAAATTTACCAGTTTTTTCGTATGATTTTCCTCTCAATAAATGAGCAAACCCAAGCAGCCAGTCAAATTCCATAAAATAATTCTCAATCATCCAGGAAGTCTTGTTTATCGTTTCTTTGTATTTTTGCTTGTCAAACTCAAATAAAGCTTCTATATAAGTCATTTTTAGTTGAGCCTCATTTTTTTGCAAAAATGGTCCAATTTCGGAAAAATGTTTCATTTTAGGTTTCAACAAAAAAACTTCGTCCCATTTCTTGAGTTTAGCCAAACCCTCTGCTTTGAGAAGTAGAAAAAACGGATTATCAGGAAAATGGTCAACAAGAGGACAAACCCATTTAAGAGCTTCAATATAATCTTTCTCAAGATGCAAGTATGCATAAGTCAGAGCATTTGAGGATTCAATCCAACTATATTCTGATTCCATAGCAGCGATTTGCAGTTTTTCTAAACCATCTTTTTTGTTAGAGTGAATCCCAACTAAATCTGCAGTTAACTGGACAGGAATCGATGAACGGCTAGCAAAATACTCCATCAATCCTAATGGCATATAAGTATCTTTCAAAAGTGGTTTCATATCCTGAGCTTTTTTAACTAAACGATAACCTTTATACCCCGAAGAAATTACTTTAAACCATTCCTTTTTAGCTAATGCAACTCGTGCTCGTAGCCCGTATGTAGATCCCAAATACAAAACAAATTCTGCTGAATCAGGATACTGTTTGATGAGTTTTTTATATATGGGTATTGTATTGTCAATTTCCTGATTTAGAGTTGTATATGAGGAGTCATAACCAACCGTAGTTTGAATGTATTGCCATTTTGCTGCAATTGTTACAAATGGTATCAATGGATGAGTAGGATTTATAGAATAAGCAGAATCTAATAATGCAATTGAAAATTTAAAATTGAAGTTATACAGAGCATCAATTCCTTTATGAAGATAATCTTCACTTTTTTTTATATTATCAGGCAACAGAAACGATAGGAAAACAGAAAATAGAAAAATTTTTCTCATAAATTTATCACAACTATAACTCAGATCTTATTTCTACTTCTCATTGTTATCTTCAATTTGATTCCAAACATATCTTCCAATTCTATCGATAAGTTTGTCTTTTTCTTTTTTTCGCATTTTTTTAAGATTAGGTAATCCTTTTTCAGTTTCAAGACTCCATTCTCTAAAAAATTTATCTGATTGAATCTCACTCAATATTGTTCTCATTTCATTTTCAACATTGGAATTTATCAACCTTGGACCACGAGTATTTCCACCATATTCCGCAGTATCACTAATTGCTTTATTCATTAATTCAAAACCTCTTTTATGAAACAAATCAACAATTGTCTTCAATTCATAATAACAGACAAACCAAGCTGTAATTGGCTGGTATCCTGCTTCAACTAATACTTTAAATGCAGACTGTATAATCTTTGGAATACCGCCTGTTAACACAACCTGTTCGCTAAATAAATCTGTCTCTACCTCTTCTTTAAAAGTAGAGAAAAATGCACCTGCTTTTGTACCTCCGATTGCTTTGCTGTAAGAAAGAGCTATTTTTTTTGAGTTACCTGTAAAATCTTGATGAATTGCAATGAGATTCGGAACACCTGAACCCTTTTGAAAAGTTTCTCTAACTTGGGTTCCAGGTCCACTTGGTGCAACCATAATCACATTTATATCTTTTGGTATTTTAATTTGTTGATAATGAACGCTATAACCGTGTGCAAAGTTAAGTGTTTTGTTTGCGACAAGATTACCAGAAATGTACTTCTCAAATACTTCTGCTGTAACTTGATCAGGAACTAATACTGAAATAATATCACAGTCCTTTACAACTTCCGAAATTGAGTTAGACGGAACCATATCCTTTTCAACAATTCGATGAGCTACACTTGATTTTCTAAGTCCAACAACAACATCAACACCGGAATCTCTAAGATTTAGTGCTTGAGCCCTGCCCTGATTGCCATACCCAATTATTGCAACTTTTTTTGATAGAATTAAACTCAGATCAGCATCACTATCAAAAAATAATTTAGGGAGTTTGTTATGATTTTCTGAGTTCATTACAACAACTTATTCCATAATATCGGAAAAAGTATTGTTATACGCGTTTTCAATAAATGTCCTTTCAATCTCAACTAAATCGTTTATAACAAGACTCTGTTCAGATGTTACTCTTCCAATTGTTTGTGTTGGAACATCATATTGTTGAGCAATTGTAACTAATTCAATTAAATGTGCCTCGTCAATAGTAACAATAATGACACTTTGGCACTCTCCAAACAACAGTTCGTCATTTCGTAATTTTCTTGCAACATTAATTTTTGCACCTAGACCTGATTTGCTTTTTACAACAGATTCAGCAATATTGACAGCCAAACCTCCATCAGATAAATCGTGAGCTGATTTGATTATACCAGATTTTATTGCTTCTAAACATATATCTTGAACTCGCATTTCAAATTCTAAATTTAGTGGTGTAATAGGTCCTTCAATCATACCATGAATAGTTTTTAAATATTCAGTTCCACCAAGACCACCGTTGATTGAACCTATTGCTACAATAAAATCTCCTGAATCTTTAAATTCCATTGTTGTTGATTGTGTTGCATTATTAAGTAGTCCTACCATTCCAATAACTGGCGTTGGATATACTGCACTTTTGGTACTTTCATTATAAAAACTTACATTGCCACCCGTTACAGGTGTATTAAATGCTCTGCACGCTTCGCCCATACCAGTAACTGCTTCTTTAAATTGCCAATACACTTCTGGGTCTTCAGGGTTCCCAAAATTGAGACAATTAGTAATCGCAATTGGTTCACCACCTGCACAAACAACATTTCTTGCCGCTTCTGCTACTGCTATTTGACCTCCTAATCTGGGATTCAAGTAAACGAACCGTCCATTACAATCTGTACTCATAGCAAGTGCTTTTTGTGTTCCTTTAATCCTTATCACACCGGCATCCCCACCAGGTGCTTGGACTGTGTTTGTTCGAACAGTTGCGTCATATTGATTGTAAATCCACTTTTTACTCGTGATATTTGGTGAAGATAGTAATTTTAGAAGAGATTGATTGTAATCTGTATTTTCTTCGAGATTTTGAATATCAAAGTGATTAGCATTTTTAAAGTAAGAAGGTTCAGATGATGGCATATCATATTGAGGAGCTCCTCCTCCCAAAACCAACGATTCAGAAGGCACTTCACAGATAAGTTCACCATCCTCATAAACCTCAATCATGCCAGTATCATTAACAAATCCAATTTGAGTACAGTCTAAATCCCATTTTTCGAAGATTTCTGATAGTTCTTTATCAAAACCCTTTTCGATTACAACCAACATCCTTTCTTGAGATTCGGATAATAGTAATTCATAAGCATTCATATTTGGTTCTCTTCGAGGAACTTTATCTATGTCGATTGTAATTCCGCACTCTCCTTTTGCTGACATTTCTGAAGACGAGCAAGTAATTCCTGCAGCTCCCATATCCTGAATTCCAACTAACCAAGATTTTTTGCACAATTCAAGAGATGCTTCCAAAAGTAATTTTTCTTTAAATGGATCTCCAACTTGGACATTTGATTTTCTCGATTCTGATTCCTCAGATAATTCTACTGATGCAAATGTTGCACCGTGAATACCATCTCTTCCTGTTTTTGACCCAACAATATAAACAGGATTTCCGGTTCCTTTTGCTATTGCGCTTGCAATATAATTTGTATCAACAATACCAAGACTATAAGCGTTAACTAGTGGATTTCCTGCATAACTATCTTCAATAACAACTTCCCCACCGAGAGTTGGAATTCCCAAGCAATTACCGTAATCTGCGATTCCCTCAACAACATGCTCAAGAAGAAATCTATTCCGTGAATTTTCTAAACTCCCAAAACGGAGAGAATTCATAGATACTAAAGGTCTTGCACCCATCGTGAAAATATCTCGCATTATTCCACCTACACCAGTTGCTGCACCCTGATAAGGTTCAATTGCTGATGGGTGGTTGTGTGATTCTATCTTGAATGCAACTGCTTTACCATCTCCAATATCAATCAAACCAGCATTTTCTTCACCTGCTTCAACCAATAAACGGTCTCCTGACCTTGGTAGAGTTTTTAACATTTTAATGGAACTTTTATAAGAGCAATGTTCGCTCCACATAACAGAATAAACACCCAATTCTACATAATTCGGTTTTCTACCAAGTATATGTTGGATTTTCTCATATTCTGCTTCTTTCAATCCGTGTTCAATGGCAATTTCTAGCGTTACTTTAGGGTATTTACTCACACTCACTCCTAGCTTTTATGTTGAAATTTTATGGCGAAACTTACGGTATTTCAAAGATACTAACATATTCGATTTTATTGCTTAGATGGATTTTCAAATCTGATCAAAGTTATAATTTGGTTTAGTATAATTTTGGTATACTGATCGAATATAACTTAGGATTTTGGAAGAAACTTTACTTCAACTAGATATTTCAAATTATTTGAATACTAATCCTACGAAGGAATTTGAGGAGTACCTCCGCAGGATTTTGTATTCAAGATTTTGTATCTATTTCATCAACAACATCTTTTTTACAAATTTGAAATTATCAGATTGTATGCTGTAAAAGTAAACACCACTAGATACAGATTCACCATTGAAATTAGTTCCATTCCAAACTACTGAGTGATATCCAGCTTCTAAATCTGAATTTACTAGTGTTGTTACCAATTGCCCCTGAATGGTGTAAACAGTAATGAGCACGGAACATGGATCAGGAAGTTGATAACTTATGTTTGTTGTAGGATTAAATGGATTTGGATAATTTTGTGATAAACCAAATTCTGTAGGAATATGTTTGCTCTTTAATAGTTCAGCATTGATTTCAACTCCCGTAATAGATTCATCCCAACCTTCAAACTCAATATGTTCTACATTTGGAACCACAATTTCTACGTTTTTATTCCAGAACCTAAATTCGTAATCATCAGTAGTTTCCCAAACTTGAATTTGTTGGGCAGGAAGTCCCGAATATACTGTTGCACCGATGCAATTACCATTATCAAATACTGCAAATTCGCTTCCAACTTCAATTTTATTATTCTCAGTATTTGTTAGACTGAAAATAACTACATCATAATCTTGTTTCTTTTCGAAAGTGAAATAGTTTGTTGTTGCAGATGGATTATCATAAATCATATTCAAATTAGATGCTTTACTTATTTGAGTGCCTTCAGGCCATACAAAATCCTCAGCGTGATCCACTTTTACAAGATAACCCTCACCAACATGTAGTTCACCAATTCCATTTATCCAACCTACTGGAGAGTTTGTCATTAATCCGCCATAAGATTTTACAAAAATCAAGTTTTCAAAATTAGGAACCATCATTGATGAAAATGCAAGTTCAGCCCATTGATCATTTGTAGCATAATAACCTATCCAATTCCATCCCTCACCAAATGACAATGGTTCAAGTGGATCAATCCTTGCACCGGAAAATTCAGGTAAAAATACTTCTTCATCCATTTTAACCATATAGCATTTTTGATTATCAATTGTAATGGAATTATTTAAATTTGGAATCCAATAATCATTTTGCCCACGGATCATTACAATATCCTCAACAATAGGTGCAAATACTTCTGCAAATGTATTTCCAACAAAAGGGAGAACCGGGAAAGATTTCCAACTCCAACCCCAGCTAAACTCATAATCAATTTTATAGGAAACCGAAAGAATTATGGTAGCAATATCCGATAACATATTTGTAGTTTGATCTAATGCAATTATAGTAATTGATTCAAAACCCATCCACCATTCTGCAGGAATATCAATTGTCAATATTCCGTCATTTACATCAATAATTAACTCATCATAATCCAAAACACTCCAAGCTACAACATCTCCATCAACCTCCACTAAATAGGAGTTTAAATCAATAGGATCAAATACACCTCCGAATTCAATATTCTGATCTTGAATTTCCATAATTTCCGGTGCATCATCAATGGGTTCAACATTTACAACTATACTAGAAATTCCTGTTGCTCCCTGTTCATCATTTACACTAAACGAAACAGTTTCTGTGCCGTTCCAGTTTTCTGAAGAATTAAAGGTTACAATATAACCATCTCCTACATTTACAACCAAATTAGTAGTCGGTTCTACTGTTAAAGTTAGTGCATCATCGTCTGGATCTGACATAAACC
>CAZSJY010000034.1:0-19992 GCA_964607375.1 uncultured bacterium | reverse complement strand
GAACAGTTAGTGCTAACTTAGGGATGAGTTATTCTATTTGCAATGTGTTGGCAGAAGCTCGAATTAAAAATGTAATGCGTTGGGTTCCATTTGAGATTGAAGAAGAAGAACTAAATAATCGTATTGCTAACAAAATGATTCGCCCGACGACAATCCCACAATCATTAAAAGACTTGAAAATTGAGCAAGCCATCGCTCGAGAAGCATTGCGATTATCGTTCAAACAACATAAAGAGTTTGCAGTAGGACTTAAAGGTGTGCAAAAAGAACGAACCATTTCAGATACATTTGACCAAAGCTCATCAGGGGAAACATTGGTTAACTTGATGGAACTCGATTTGTTAGTAGGTTCTGGTGGAGTTTTATCTCACGCACCTCGAAGACATCAAGCGGCACGGATGCTGATTGATGCATTCTTACCTGAAGGTATTACGCAACTCGCTGTGGATTCAATTTTTATGATGCCACAACTTGGGGTCTTATCAACAGTTCATCCAGAAGCCGCAGTTGAAGTATTTGACAAAGATTGCTTGGTTCGCTTAGGTAGTTGCATTGCTCCGATTGGAGTGCAAAAATCAGGCAAACCTGTACTCGATTACAATATAATTCTTCCCGATGGAAGCAAAGAGAAAGGTCAATTAATGCCTGGGGAATTCAAATTTATTCCAGCACCTTATGAACCGATTTCTGCTCAATTTACTCCGGGTAAAGGGCTCGATATTGGAAACGGGAAAAATGAACCAATAGATACAGATATTTACGGTGGTGATGTTGGAATTTTCCTCGATGCAAGAGGAAGAAGACCCTTTACTTTATCCGATAAATCAGAAGAACGAGTTTCAAAACTCATCGAGTGGTCAGCAATTTCCAATGAATATCCAACGGAAGGAGAAAAATAATGTCAAGAACTTATACTCCAGGACTCAAAGTTTTACATAGGACCACAGTTGAAAAAATTCGCCAGCTTCCGTTGAAAGGGAAAGTCCATATGAAAACTGGTGAAAATGTGAAACCTGAAAATGTGGTGGCATCAACACACATTCCCGGAAATGTTCAAATGTTAAATATTGCTAGACTACTCAATGTTGAAGCGGAAAATGTCAGCGAAATGATGCTAGCTAGTATTGACGAAGAAATCCAAAAAAATCAAATAATTGCAGAAACCAAAGGTATTTTCGGATTATTTAAAAGTCAAGTAAAATCACCAATTGATGGTACTCTTGCAAATGTATCAGATGTTACCGGTCAAGCAATAGTATCTGAACCTCCAATTCCGATTGAAGTCGATGCATATACATCAGGGGAAGTGGTGGAGGTTATCCCTGAAGAAGGTCTTGTAGTAAAAACTGATGCAGCATTTATTCAAGGAATTTTGGGGATTGGAGGAGAAAACAGAGGTCACCTTAAATTAGCAGTTAATTCCCCAAACGATGAACTTACTCCTGATAAAATTGATGAATCTCTTGCAGGTTCAATAGTAGTTGGTGGCTCTTACATCACGCTCGAAACTTTTAAAAAAGCACAGGAAATAGGAATTTCAGCAATAGTGGTTGGTGGATTTAATTACAACGATTTATCTAAGATTTTGGGATATTCTCTCGGTGTGGCGATTACAGGTTCCGAAGAGTTAATAACCACACTGATTATCACTGAGGGGTTTGGCAAAATTTCGATGGCTGACAGAACATTTGACTTGCTCAAAACTCACGAAGGAGATTTTGCTGCTATTAATGGTGCAACTCAAATTAGGGCAGGAGTCATCAGACCGGAGATAATAATTCCATTTAAAGAAAAATCCGCTGAACTAGAGTTAATCAAGGAAATAGATATTTCAGTATCTGAAGGTTCTCTGGTAAGGGTTATCCGAGCTCCGTATTTTGGAATTGTTGGAAAAGTGAAATCTCTTCCTCCACCATTAACACAAATGGAATCAGAAACAATGGCTCGTGTTGCAGAAATTGAATTTGAGGATGGAAGCGTACATACAATTCCTAGAGCTAATCTTGAATTAATAATGACTGATTAATGGATGAAAATAGAGCAATATTAACTAAATTTGCACAAAAAATAGTAATTAGAGGATTTACAGTCCCAGCGATATTTTTCTTAGAAACTGGGAAATATGTTTCTTTTCTGGGAAGCCAAATGTTGGTATTTTTTGGACCTGTTATCACAGCATTTATACGCTCTGAATCGTTTTACAACTTCGCTGAATTACTCGAAAATAGAAAAAATGTAGAATTTTTAATAACAGAAATTGAACGAATAGAAAAAGATTTGAAAGTAAAAAAAAAGAAAGTTTAATCTAATGAATAAAAAATTATTTATCATAACAGGAGTTGTTGTATTTCTTCTCCTTTTGTATTACTTTTTACTTGATCATCCATATTTCTTCGGTGGTAGAGAGTCAATGTTTGTTGCGGTTCTCTTAGTATCTTTTGTCATCATTTATTATATTGATCAAGCCAGAAGCGGAAAGTCAATATTCTTGCGACCAATTGCAGGACTTAAAGCAATGGAAGAGGCAGTTGGTAGAGCAACTGAAATGGGGAAACCAGTTCTTTTTGTTCCTGGAATTTCTGATATGGACCAAGTTGAAACTGTTTCCGGTCTGATAATTTTAGGTCATGTTTCCGGTATGACAGCAAGATACGAAGCTGATATTAATGTGCCTGTATCAAAGTCAATTGTGATGGAAGCAGGAAGAGAAACTTGTAGAGAAGCGTATCTCAAAGAGGGTAGGCCTGATTTGTATTACGACGATATGGTGCATTATCTAACTGACGACCAATTTGCTTATGCAGCTGGAGTTGATGGAATTATGCTTCGTGAAAAACCAGCAGCGTGTTTTTATCAAGGTAAATTTTATGCAGAATCTCTGATTCTTGCAGAAACTGGAAATTCTATCGGAGCGATTCAGATTGCCGGAACAGGTTCACCTTCACAGATTCCGTTTTTTGTTACGGCTTGTGACTACACTTTAATTGGAGAAGAATTTTTCACTGCTAGTGCTTATTTATCAGATAAATCCGAGTTACTTGGTAGCATCAAAGGACAGGACATTGTAAAATTTATCATAATGATCGCGATGATTTTAGTGTTAATTCTAAATGGATTATTTCAAGCAGGTTGGATGGATTTTGATATATTAAAAATATTCTCATCAAATTAGAGAATTTTACAATCCATAGAAGTTCTTTGCGAACTCTACGGGAAACCAGATAAGGAGATTTAATGTTTTTAAAGAGAAGAATACCAATTTTAATTGTGATAATTGTCGGATTATTGACATTATTCGGACATTTTATAACCCAAAAGAATGTTCAAGAATTTGTTGACAATGATGCTACACAGTGGTTTGATATTATTGCTTCCTTTGCAATATTTTTAGGAGCACTAAATCTACTAAAATTGCAAATGACAAAAATTATTAGAAAAAAGAAAAATTGGCAATATAGTATTTTGGCTGTTTTAGGATTTTTCTTTGCACTATTTGCTGGATTCCTGTATAGAGGAGCCAATACTGTTACAATTTCCGGAATTAATGAGAAAAATATTAATGGAATTGCTCAAGTAATTTCCGAAAATATAGAAGAGTTAACTCAAGACGCAGTTAAACTTAATTTGCAAAAGTCAAACGGAAAATTTGAGTATCCTTCAATTTTCATAACTGAAGGTGGCGCAGAGAACTTAGCTAAAGAATTGATTTCTGCTGGTGGAATTACTACAATATCACCAAAACCCTGGGGAGCACACCTGCAAACTGAGGGTTCTTTATTTTATTGGATTTTTAAATATATTTTCACTCCACTTTCAGCTACAATGTTCGCACTTTTAGCATTTTTTGTAGCATCAGCTTCATATCGCGCATTTAGAATTCGTAATTTTGAAGCAACACTATTGCTCGTAGCAGGAATCATATTAATGCTTGGTCGAGTTCCAGTCGGCTCTGTAGTAAGTGGGTGGTTTATTGCTTATCTGTTTGTTTTAGGGCTTGGTGCAGGAGTCAGTCCACTTTTCAAAGATAGGAGAATAATTTTTGGAATTGTCCTTTTTGGATTAATAATCGTTACAATTTTCGGCTTTACAAATGGTTGGCAAGTTGATCAACCTGCGATTTTCTATTTACCAATTTTACAGGATTGGATATTCCACATTCCAACTACCGCTGGTGCAAGGGCTTTGATGATAGGCATTGCACTTGGAATTGTAGGAACATCTTTCAGAATTATCATAGGTATTGAACGCTCATTTTTAGGAGAATAAAATGAAATGGCTTGAAAATTTGTTAATTAAACTGGGTTCATTTGATAGACGAGTAATTTTTGTTTTAATTGGATTATCTGTTTTGATTCCTTTGATTTGGCCTGTTGATATTCCTGTAAGAGCAACGGAACAATCAAAGAAAGTATATGAAGCACTTTCAGAACTCAAACCAAATTCTAATGTATTGTTATCGTTTGAGTATGGTCCTTCAACTAAACCGGAGATTCATCCTATGGCTGTTGGAGTGTTGCGATTTTTGTTTGACAATAATAAGGGACATAAAGTGTATGGGATGGCACTTTGGCCAGATGGATTGTTTATGTCAACGGAAGCATTCAATTTGGTTGCAGAAAAAGAATTCCAAAAAACTTACGGAGTTGATTATGTGAATCTGGGATTCCGTCCCGGCAATGAAGCGGTTGTTAAAGGAGTTGCTGCTGATTTGCGAGCGATGTATACTATGGATACTCGTGGAAATCAAGTAAGCGATATTCCAATGATGAAAGATATCGTGAATATCTCCGATTTCGATTTTGTATTTAGTTTTTCTGCAGGTTACCCTGGAAGTAAAGAATGGGTTCAGTTTGCGTGTGATCCGAAAAATATACCAATGTCAACTGGATGCACTTCAATTCAGGTAACAGAAGTATTGCCATATGTTGAAAGTGGTCAAGTTCATGGAATTTTGGCTGGGATGCCAGGTGCAGCAGAATTTGAGGATTTAATCCAAAAACCTGACAAAGCAATTGGAATGATGGCGGCTCAATCTTTTGCTCATATCGTAATCGTTTTATTTATCGTTTTTGGTAACATTACTTATTTCATTTTGCGTAAGCGAACAAAGAAGAATTAGGAGAAATTATGTTTTCAGCAGAACTATTTGGCGCTTGGATTTCAGTATTTTTGACTTTAGCGATTTTCAGTTATTTGTATGATGATAATCCATTTTACAAAGCAGCAGAACATATTTTTGTGGGAGTTTCAGCAGGTTACTGGGCAACTACATTTTTCTGGACACAAGTCCAACCAAATTTATTTGGAAGACTTTGGCCAAAAATCGCTGAAGGTACCGAATTGTCTTTTGGTGGAAAAATCTGGTATTTCATTTATGATGCATTCGGTTGGATAACGTCTTTATTCGGTGCGCTTGATAGAGGAATATTTCCCGAAGGTGGGATCCAAGGATATGATGCAATTCGTTTTTCTTATTTGGTTCCGTTTATGCTTGGGATTTTTATGCTGTTGCGACTTGTTCCAAAATTGGGTTGGTTAGCACGTTGGGCTATTGCCTACATTGTTGGAATGGCAGCAGGATTAAGATTTTACGGTTATCTCAATTCAGATATTATGGAGCAGATAAAATCTACAACAGTGGATTTTTCCGGAAGTTGGTTTACGATACTCAATGGATTTATTGTCATTTTCGGAACATTGACAGGTTTGTTGTATTTCTTTTTCTCCAAAGAACATAAAGGATTTATCGGTAAAATGAGTAAAATTGGAATTTACTTTTTGATGATTTCATTTGGAGCATCATTCGGTTTTGCTGTGATGGGACGAATTTCACTTCTCATAGGTAGATTTAACGATTTAATTGAATATAGCGGAGATAAATTCCATCATGCGTCTTTGTGGATTTTAGTTTTAATGATTCTGATTTTAGCAATATGGACGTTTAAAAAAGACAAACCTCAACAACCCGAAACAGTATAAGGAATTTAATGTCTGAACCGATCATTCAAGTAAAGAATTTAAAGACTTACTTTCGTACAAACGAGGGAATTGCGAAAGCAGTTGACGATGTGTCATTTGAGGTATATTCTGGAGAGACACTTGGAATTGTAGGTGAATCTGGGTGTGGAAAATCGGTTACAGCATTATCGATTATGCGGCTTATACAAATGCCACCGGGATATTTTGCTGGAGGTGAGATTTACTTCAACCGAAAAAGTATTTTGGATTTGCCTAAAAATAAACTCCGTGATATTCGTGGAAATAGTATCTCAATGATTTTTCAGGAACCAATGACATCACTAAATCCAGTTTTTACTTGTGGTGATCAGATTATGGAAGCAATTCGCCTTCATCAAGGATTAGATAAAAAAGAAGCGTTTCGGAAAGCTATAGAAATGCTGGAGTTAGTTGGAATTCCGGACCCTCAATTGAGAGTCCATGAGTATCCGCATCAACTTTCTGGTGGAATGCGTCAAAGAGTGATGATAGCAATGGCTTTATCTTGTAATCCCTCTGTGTTGATTGCCGACGAACCCACTACAGCCTTAGATGTTACCATACAAGCACAAATTTTGGAATTAGTAGGTAAATTGCAAAGAGAATTAGGACTTGCTGTGATGATGATTACTCACGATTTGGGAGTAATTGCTGAAATTGCTGATAGAGTTATAGTTATGTATGCTGGTCAAATTGTTGAAGAAGGAAATGTTAACGAAATCTTCAAAACTCCACAACATCCATATACCAAAGGTTTAATGGATTCAATCCCGAATATATCAGAATTAGATGAAATTCCAGATAGTTTATACACAATTAAAGGAAATGTTCCAAGCGCGACAGATTTCGCGGATGGATGTCATTTTCATCCACGGTGTGAAATTTGTGAAGATAAATGTAAAATTGAAGAACCAAAATTAGAGTCTACGGATTCAGACGAAAGCCATAAAGTTCGTTGCTGGTTAGCAACACAAAATTTAGAAACTATCAAATCGAAAGGATAATAAAAAATGAACGAAATACTCAAGAAATTGGGAATAGAAGATGTTAATTACGGTGCTTGTATAGGTGCAAGTGACTGGATTAAAACTACAGATTCAGGAAAGTTAGAATCAATAAATCCGACAAATGGTGAGAGAATTGCTACTGTTTATCAATGTTCGGAAGCTGACTATGAGAAAGTGATTACTGAATCTCAAGAAGTATTCAAAGAATGGAGAATGGTTCCTGCTCCAGTTAGAGGAGAATTGGTTAGAAAAATGGCAATTGCTCTTCGTGAAAATAAAGACGCTCTTGGTAGCTTGGTTACACTTGAAATGGGAAAAATCAAAGCAGAGGGTGATGGTGAAGTCCAGGAAATGATAGATATTGCTGATTTTGCTGTTGGATTATCTCGTCAACTTTATGGATTAACGATGCACTCTGAAAGACCTCTACACAGAATGTATGAGCAATACCATCCCTTGGGAATTGTTGGTGTGATTTCTGCATTTAACTTCCCTGTTGCCGTTTGGGCTTGGAACGCATTCATTGCAGCTGTTTGTGGTGATATTACCGTTTGGAAGCCATCATCAAAAGCTCCATTGTGTGGTATCGCAGTTCAACACATTTGTAACAAAGTTTTGGAAGAAAACGGATATAAAGGAATATTCAGTTTAATTATTGGACGTGGTTCTACAATTGGTGAACGACTCATCAATGACAAGCGAGTTCCATTGATTTCAGCGACTGGTTCAACCAAAATGGGTAAGAGAATCGGTGGTGTTGTAGGTGAAAGATTAGGTAAAACTATTCTTGAACTCGGTGGAAACAATGCTATTGTTGTTGACGAAACAGCTAATATGGATATGGTTATTCCAGCTATTGCCTTTGGTGCCGTCGGAACTGCAGGTCAGCGTTGTACTAGTACAAGAAGAATCATTGTGCAGAAAACAATTTCTGATGAATTGGTGAAGCGACTCATCAACGCATATAAGCAAGTCAAAATTGGTGATCCATTGGACATAAACACACTTATGGGTCCGGTAATTGACCAAGACGCTGTAGATGCATATTTGAATGCACTAGAACAAGTTAAAAAAGAAGGAGGAGAAATCCTTTATGGTGGCAATGTAATTGAGCAAGATGGTTTTTATGTTGAACCAACAATAGTTAAAGCAAAGAATGAATTTGAAATCGTGCAAGAAGAAACATTTGCTCCAATATTATACATCATCGAGTATGACTCAGTTGAAGATGCAATTCAAATCCATAATGATGTTCCACAAGGATTATCTTCTGCAATGTTTACTACAAATGTATTAAATTCTGAAACTTTCTTGTCACATAAAGGAAGTGATTGCGGAATTGCAAATATTAATATCGGCACATCTGGTGCTGAAATTGGTGGAGCATTTGGAGGTGAAAAAGATACGGGTGGTGGACGAGAGTCAGGTTCTGATGCGTGGAAAGTCTATATGCGTCGTCAGACCAACACAATGAACTGGAGCACAGAATTACCTCTAGCTCAAGGCATCAAATTCGAATTATAGAAAAGAGAATAAGAGTGACGGAGTAATGGAAATACAAATGTTTTCATTACTCCAGGTTCTCTCATAAAAGCTAATTGCTAATAAAATTATGCAGGAATACATAGGTAAAATATCAGAAATATTATCCAATTTGGATGTAGTAAAAAGTCACGCATCGTGGGTAGTGGATAAACGAAATGGCAAAGAATATTTAGATATGTATTCTTCCTATGAGGTTAATGAAAAAGGTCTTCGACAGAATATCACAAAGAGAATTAAGTCTTTATTTTCTAAAATTCAGTGGCTTGAAGAAGAATATCCTGCTTATGCTACAAACAGCAAAATTGTTGATCATTCTGTTGAAATTGACCTTCCATCACGCACAGAGCGAAACGAAGCGTTAGAGAAGTTGCTTGCAAACGGTTTATTGGTGTCGTTTTCTTATGATAAAGCAATTCGATTTAATCCGCCATATTATGCAACTGACGAGGATATTGAGCAAGCGATTGAGATTACTCACAAATCGTTTAATGCTTGTTTAAAGTAGATGTCAGGAATTTTATATGTTGTTAGCACTCCAATAGGAAATTTGAACGACATCACATTTCGGGCGATAGATATACTTAAAAATGTAAATTTCATCGCTACTGAGGACACAAGAACTACAGGAAAACTTCTTAAACACTTTTCAATCTCAACTAAAATGATTTCTTACCACGAACATAATGAGATTTCATCTTCTGAAAACTT
The DNA here is from genome assembly GCA_964607375.1 of uncultured bacterium. Taxonomy (GTDB): domain Bacteria; phylum Fidelibacterota; class Marinisomatia; order SCGC-AAA003-L08; family JACNLC01; genus JACNLC01. The sequence goes on along the minus strand of CAZSJY010000034.1, from coordinate 10,735 downwards.
ATGTAAACTCTTGGATAAAGGGAATGATATAGCAATTGTTTCCGATGCAGGAACTCCGTGCATTAGTGACCCGGGATATCGAATTGTCCATTTAGCAAAATCAAGAGGAGTTTTAGTAACTTCAATACCAGGTGCTTCGTCAGTAACTTCAGCGCTATCAGTCTCCGGCTTACCAACAGACCACTTCTATTTTGAGGGATTTCTTCCTAGAAAAAAAGGAAGAAAAACTCGATTGGAATTTCTAAAATCTTTGGATGCTACAATCGTGATTTTTGAATCACCAATGCGATTGTTAAAAACTCTATCTCACATACAAGAATTTATTGGAGAACGAGTTGTTTCAGTATGTAGAGAATTGACAAAAATCTACGAAGAAACTTTTATGGGAAATGTAACTGAAGTAATTGAGTATTTTAGTAATAAGAAAATTCGAGGAGAAATAGTAATTCTAATAGCAAAAGAAGGATATGTAATTTGAATAAATTTATCACATTTGAAGGAATAGATGGTTCTGGAAAATCAACTCAAATTAGAATGTTGTGTGATAAATTTGATGAATTCCGAATTCCATATGTTTCTGTTCGTGAACCCGGTGGAACACAGATATCAGAAAAAATAAGAGATATTTTGCTCGATAAAGAAAATTTAGAACTCTCCTCAACTGCTGAATCTCTAATGTTTTTATCAGCTCGCTCTCAATTGGTAGATGAAATAATTAATCCAGCCTTGAACAAAGATAAATTTGTTATTTGCGATAGGTACACAGATAGTACTTTGGCGTACCAAGGATATGGTCGCGGAATTGATGTAAAATTACTAAGGATGTTAAATGATTATGCAACATCTAATCTAATTCCGGAGTTTACATTTATGGTTGATATTGACGAAAATACTTCAATTCAAAGAAGAAGAAATTTTACTGAGGACAGAATGGAAGCTGGTGTAATTGAATTTCTGTCTCAAATTAGAAAAGGATATCACAAAATTGCTGAAGAAGAACCCGAAAGATGTTTTATTATTGATGGGTCATTAGAAAAACAAATTATCTTCAACAAAATTTGGGAAATCATAAGTCAAAAATATAGGAATTAAAATGAAATATAGATTTATAAGAGTTTTAACTTTATCATTTGTAGTTTTAGTATCATCTACAGTTTTTGGGCAAAAGCAGATAAAATCAAAATCAGCAAAGAATAGAAAAGCTGAAAATGTAAATATAACTTCCAGTCAAGAGTTACTAGAAATGTTTGATCAATCTTTCCTGCAAGTTAAATCAACTTATGTTGATTCCATAAACGATGGGGAAATTATCAAATCAGCTATAAAAGGAATGTTGAAACCACTCGACCCTTATACTGTTTTACTTCAAGGACGCTCAAAAGATCGTTTTGAAATGCTCACAAAAGGAAAGTATGGCGGAGTTGGAATTCAAATTAGTATGCGCAGAGATACATTGATAGTATTATCACCGATGGAGGACAGTCCTGCTTACCACGAAGGAATAAAAGCTGGAGATAAGATTCTGATGATTGATTCGACTTCAACCAAAGGGATGAGCCTAAGAGAAGCATCAGATTTGATTCGAGGTGAGTTAGGAACTGAAGTAAAATTACAAGTATTTCGCCCATCAACACGAGTGAGATTAGAGTTTACTCTTACTAGAGAGAATATACCAATTCACGATGTTCCCTATTGGGGAGTGGATGATAAGAAGATTGCTTATATCCGCGTTACGAAATTTTCAAGAAATACAAGTAGAGATTTTCGAAATGCTCTTCTAGAATTGATTGAACAGGATATTCTCGGTTTAGTTATTGACCTTCGTGGTAATTCTGGCGGATTGTTGAATAATGCTATAAATATGTTGGATAAGATTGTCCCCCGTCAAACCAAATTATTAAGCACTCGAGGTCGTGTGAGTATCGCTAACAAAACAATGTATGCTCGCAGAAATCCAATTGTAAATCCTGATTTACCTATAGCGGTTTTGATAAATGAGAGTTCCGCATCTGCTAGCGAAATTGTTGCTGGAGCATTGCAGGATTTAGACAGAGCTGTTATTATTGGTAAAAAATCGTTTGGAAAGGGTTTAGTTCAAAGTATGTTTAACATCAACGATACAACTAAATTAAAAGTAACAACAGCAAAATATTACACACCTTCAGGTAGATTAATCCAAAAATATGATTATTTGGAAAACGGAGTTTTAACAGATGGCCTCGACAAAATTGATTCTACTTTTACAACTATTGGAGGGAGAGAGGTTAAAGGTGGCGGAGGTGTAACTCCTGATATTAAGATTAACAGGGAAAATATTCCGCCATTTGTTCAGCAGTTATGGAAGCAAGGGCTTTTCTTGACTTTTGCAGCGACTTATGCTCCAACACACGACTTACCTGAACCAATTGTAATTAATGATGACATTCTCAAAGCGTATAAATCCTTTCTTAAGGAATACAAGTTTAGTTACAAGGAAGTGGGTGAAACAGATTTGGGTAAATTGGTTAAAACATTGAAAACATTAAACGACCTAAAACCGAAGAAGAATTCATTCTGGAGCAAGCTATTTTTCTGGAAGAAAAAGACTTCAATTAAAACACTTACTTCGGATTTAGAAAGGTATTTCAAGAAAAAGAAAGATAATCCCTTTCACGGAAATAATTTGAGGTGGATTAAGAATGGATTATTAAGAGAAATATCGAGAGTAAAAGGAGGAGATAAAGCAAAAATAGCTAGCAGTTTACACGATGATATTGTTTATCAAAAAGCATCTTCGATTCTGCTTGATGCTAACTTGTATTACGATATTTTTATTCCAAAAGAAAATACTGAAGAAAAAGAGTAATTTGGATTGTAAAGTTTATTCATTGATATTTAGTAATTCGTCAGTAAATTTGTCGTCTGTATTTTGAACAGGTTTTGTGTAATTGGTCGGTTAGCTCAGTTGGTTAGAGCGCTACGTTGACATCGTAGAGGTCACAGGTTCGACTCCCGTATCGACCACAATTATGACAAATGAAGTAAAGATTACATTTCCGGATGAAAGTGTAAAATCATTCGATTGCGGCGTTACAGTTGAAGAAATTGCACTATCAATTAGCGAAGGATTGTTAAGGAATTCTGTGGCGGGTAAAGTAGATTCTGCTATGGTTGATTTATCATATAAAATCGAAGAAGATTCTTCAGTTGAGATTTTAACAAACAGAAGTGAAGAATCTCACGATATCCTTTTGCATAGCACAGCACATTTGATGGCTCAAGCTATAAAAGAACTGTATCCGAATGCGAAAATTGCTATTGGACCATCAATTGAAAATGGATTTTACTACGATATTGATATTGATGAAACTTTTAATGACAACACGCTTGTCAAAATAGAAGCAAAAATGAAGGAATTGTCCAAAGAAAACACTTCAATTGAAAGACTAGAACTTCCTCGAAAAGAAGCTTTGAAACTTTTCAAAGAATTGAACGAAGATTATAAAGTTGAATTGATTTCTGAATTGAAAGAAGATGAAGTGATTTCTGCATACAAACAAGGTAATTTTATTGATTTATGCAGAGGACCACATATTCCATCTACTGGAAAAATAAAATTCTTTAAATTATTGTCGTCGTCCGGTGCATATTGGCGTGGTGATGAAAACAATAAAATGCTCCAAAGAATTTATGGGACAGCGTTCTTCGATAAAAAAGAACTCAAAGCGTATCTTAAAATGCTCGAAGAAGCCAAAAAGAGAGACCATCGCAAACTCGGCAAAGAACTCGATTTATTCTCATTTCATCAAGAGGGACCTGGATTTCCATTTTGGCATCCAAACGGTATGGTTCTTTACAATCAAATTAAAGATTATTGGTCAGATATCCACCAATTAAACGGATATAAAGAAATCAAAACTCCAATTATTCTAAACGAAACATTGTGGCATCGAAGTGGACATTGGGACAATTATAAAGACAATATGTACACTACCACAATTGATGAACATCAATACAGTGTTAAACCTATGAATTGCCCTGGTCACTTATTGATTTACAGAAATACGATGTATAGCTACCGTGATTTACCTCTCAGATTTGCTGAAATGGGATTGGTACACAGGCACGAAAAATCTGGTGTATTGTCTGGTTTATTTAGGGTTAGACAGTTTACTCAAGATGATGCACATATTTTCTGTACTCCAGAACAAGTTGAGAAGGAAATAATTGATATCATCAATCTTGTTTTTGAAATATATGGAATATTTGGGTTTAAGGATATTAATGTAGAACTTTCTACAAAACCTGAGAAAAAATTTATTGGCTCTCAAGAAATTTGGGATAAAGCTGAAATTGCATTGGAAGATGCCCTTAAAAAGTGCAAAATAGAATATCAGATAAATCCGGGTGATGGTGCATTTTATGGACCAAAAATTGATTTTCACATCAAAGATTCTCTCAAAAGAAGTTGGCAACTGGGAACTATTCAATTGGATTTTTCAATGCCAGAGCGATTTGAACTTGAGTATGTTGGCGAAGATGGAGCAAAACATCAACCGGTAATGATACACAGAGCAATTCTTGGTTCTTTTGAGCGATTTATTGGAATTATTATTGAACATTTTGGTGGAAATTTTCCTTTATGGTTAGCTCCAATTCAGACTATTGTTTTACCAATATCTGAGAAATATACAGATTATGCTGAATCTGTTAAAATAAAATTATTGCAAAATGGAATTAGATCTACAATTGACAACAGAAGCGAAAAAATAGGTGCAAAAATTAGACAAGCTGAATTAAGTAAAATTCCTGTAATGTTGATTGTAGGTGAAAAGGAAGCAAGTGAAAATGCGGTATCAGTTAGGCGCCGTTTTGATGGAGATTTAGGTTCTAAGAATTTAGAATCTTATATTCAGGATTTGCTGATTGAAATAGAAAATAAAACAAGGAGGTCTTCGGATAGCTCAGAAAGATAATACTCGAGTAAATGAACAGATAACTGCATCAAAGATTCGTTTGATAGGTGAATTAGGCGAACAAGTAGGTATCGTTTTAATAGAGGAGGCTTTGCGAAGAGCTTCAAATTCAAATTTAGATTTGGTGGAGATATCTCCAAATGCGTCTCCACCAGTTTGTAAACTGCTTGATTACGGAAAATTCAGGTATGAAAAGCAGAAAAAGGAAAAAGATACAAAGAAGAAACAGCATGTTATTCAGGTAAAAGAGATTCGCTTGCGTCCACAAATCAGTGATCATGATTTGGAGACAAAATTGACTCGTGCTGCGAAATTTCTGCAAGGTGGTAGTAAACTGAAATTTACTGTCATGTTCAGAGGTCGTGAGTTAGCGAATATGGGCGTAGGTAAAACTCTCCTAGATCGTGTCGTTTCAATACTTGATGATATAGCAGAAGTAGAAAAGGTGCCAGAAACTGAAGGCCGTAGAATGGTCTTGATCATGGCACCAAGATAAAAAGGAGGCATTATGCCAAAAATGAAAACAAGGCGTTGCGCTGCCAAGCGTTTTAAAATAACCGGTTCTGGCAAAGTAACACGATTTCAAACTGGTACTCGTCACATTCTCACCAAAAAATCCACAAAACGGAAGAGAAGACTTCGCAAAGGTACGGTACTTTGTAAAGCGATGACGAAACGAACAAAAAAAATGATTCAAGCGTAGGAAGGAGTGAGAAATGCCAAGAGCAAATAGTTCTGTACCAAGACACAGAAGACACCGCAAGCTTATCAAACAAGCTAAAGGTTATCACAGCGTACGAAAATCTAACTTTAGAGCAGCGAAAGATGCAGTTCAAAAAGCACTTCAATATGCTTATAGAGATCGCAGGCAAAATAAACGGAATTTCAGAAGATTGTGGATTACTAGAATCAATGCTGCATCTCGTTTAAATGGTTTGACATATTCCAAATTCATTGCAGGATTAAAATCTAAAAATATCGAGCTCAATCGTAAAACATTGGCTTATATGGCAGTTCACGATCCAGATGGATTTGCAGAAATTGTAAAAAAAGTTAGCTAAACAGACGATGTCGTTGTTTCAATTAATTGAGCAGACAAAAGAGCAATTCTCGAAAGAAATATCTGAAGATTTCGATTTAGAACAATTGAAAATCAAGTATCTCGGAAGGAAAGGTTTAGTTGCTGGTCTCTTCCAACAAATGGGTAGGTTGACTCCCGAAGAAAGACCAGAAGCTGGCAAATTACTCAATGAGTTAAAAATTGAATTGACATCAGAAATCGATAAATTAGCGGCTGATTCAGATGAAACCAAAAAATCAGTCGCTGATTCTTTTGACTATACTATGCCTGGAGATCCATATCCTGTTGGGGCAATTCATCCTTTAACTCAAGTTTTGGAAGAAATTAAATCTATATTCAACCGTTTGGGATTTTCTGTAGCTTATGGACCTGAAGTGGATACCGATTTCTATAATTTTGAAGCTTTGAATATTCCAAAACACCATCCTGCTCGAGATATGCAAGATACATTTTATGTTAAGAGAGATGTTGTTTTACGAACCCACACTTCAAATAGTCAGATACACAATATGCTTAGGCACAAACCTCCAGTAAAGATTATTGCTCCCGGACGAGTTTATCGCAACGAGGATATTAGTGTAAGAAGTTATTGTCTATTCCATCAAATTGAAGGATTGTATGTTGACAAAAATGTAACAATGGGTGATTTAAAAGGTGTGTTGGATTACTTTGCGAAAGATCTTTATGGCCAAGATGTGAAAACTCGTTTCAGACCTAGCTACTTTCCGTTTACTGAACCAAGTGCAGAAATGGATGTATCTTGCATTTTTTGTGGAGGAAAAGGATGTAATATCTGCAAATATGCAGGTTGGTTAGAAATTTTGGGATGTGGAATGGTTGACCCAGAAGTATTCAAATCTGTTGGTTATGATGCAGATGAATGGACAGGTTACGCTTTCGGTTTGGGAATAGAGAGAATCGCAATGTTGAAATATGGAGTAGAGGATATTCGCTTGTTTTACGAAGGTGATATTCGATTTTTGGGACAATTTAAATGAAGATATCTCACAATTGGATCCAAGATTATTTAACTACAACACTCACACCTGAAGAACTTGAAAAAGGTTTAACAGACCTTGGCTTAGAATGCACATTCGAGAAAACTTCTCTTTCCTTTGATGGAATAGTTTTAGGCAAAGTGTTAGAATGTTCAGCCCACCAGGATTCTGACCATCTTTCTGTATGTATCATAGATATCGGAGATGAATCAACTTATCAAATAGTTTGTGGTGCTCCAAATGTTAGGAAAGATATTTTTGTTCCAGTAGCAAAAATCGGTGCTACGCTTAATAATGGTGAGTTCAAAATCAAAAAAACAAAACTTCGTGGAGTAAAATCCTACGGAATGATCTGTTCTAGTCAAGAGCTTCAGATGATTGGTGATACCGACGGAATAATGATAATTAACACAGATAAACCACTTGGAACTCCAATTGAACAAGTTTTGGACATAAATCAATCAGTAGTCTATGATTTAGATTTGACACCGAATAAAGGCGATTGTTTTGGTCATTTGGGAGTTGCAAGAGAGATTGCCATTCTCGAAAAGAAAAAGCTCCGAAATCGAGAAATCAAATTTACAGAATCTGATAAACCAATAGAGGATTATATTTCAATAAACATTGATACACCTGATGCGTGTCCAAGATATACTGCTCGTGTTATTAGTGGAGTTAAAATTGGTCCGTCTCCAAAGTGGTTAGTTGAAAGGTTGACTGAAATTGGACAGAAGAGCATAAATAATGTGGTGGATGCCGCAAATTATGTTATGATGGATACCGGCCATCCAATGCATACCTTTGATTTAGATAAAGTTAAATCAAAAAAAATAAATATTCGTTTTGCTAAAAAAGGTGAAAAGTTTACTCTTCTTGATGAAACCGAGAAGAAGTTGAATGATTACCATTTAATGATTTGTGATGATGATGCTCCAGTTGCTTTAGCAGGTGTAATGGGTGGATTGGATAGTGGGATTTCTGATGAGACTACTGATATCCTCATTGAGAGTGCATATTTTACTCCAACAGTAATTCGTAAAAGTGCAAAGTCACTTGATGCCTCTACAGAATCATCCAAAAGATTTGAGAGAGATACTGATATCGAAAATCTCATACCATCAATGGATTATTTAACACAATTGGTCATTGAACTTGCTGGTGGAGAAGTTGCCAAAGGAGTCATTGATTTATATCCAAAACAAAAAAAACAAAATATAGTTGAATTTTCATTGGATAAATGTAATCGTTTTTTGGGGATATCAATTAATAACGATGAGTTAAAATCTATCTTTGATTCTCTCGAAATTAAATTTACTAATAATGAAAATGGATACAAATGCACAATTCCAACTTTCAGAAATGATATTGGAAGAGAAGTAGATTTATTTGAAGAAGTTGCTAGAATTTACGGTTATAATAATCTACCAGTATCTAACGCATTTACGGGCTGTTACACATCATTTATTAAAGATGAACATAAACTTGATTCTGAGATTCGTATTATTCTATCATCTAATGGGTATTTAGAGCATTATTCTAACAGCCTGCTTTCAAAGAATCAGACAGAGATATTTTCTGAATTAACTCCTGTTTCAATATCAAATCCGTTAAGTCAGGAGATGGCATTTTTAAGAAATTCAATTCTTCCAGGATTATTGACAGCAGTATCCTATAATGAAAAACGACAGCAAAAGTTTTTTAAATTATTTGAGCTTGGGGCAATTCATTTTGAAACACAAGTGGAAGATAAAGGAAGTCAAGAAGAATTCAGTTTAGGAATGATATGGTATGGTAATTCTCTACAACATTGGAAAAATTCTAATGAACAAGATTTTTTCACTGTTAAGGGAGAGTTAACTCATTTCTTTAACAAACTTGGTTGTCCTAAATTACGGTTCACTAAAGGAGAACAAGAAAAAGGCTTTGAAACTTCTTTATCAGTATTTTCTGGTAAATTGAAGTTGGGTACATTAGGTAGTATCAAGAAAAATGTTCTGAAGCAATTTGAGATAAAATCTGATTTATGGGTGTTTTTTGGCTCATTATCAAATTTTGCTAAAACAATATTGGCAAAAAAAAGTAAATATTCATCACCCATTCCATACCCAGCAATTGACAGGGATATCGCTCTTCTTGTTAAAAACGAATACACAGCAGAACAACTTACAAGAACTATTAAAAGTAGCGGGGGAGACCTTCTTAAAAATGTTATTTTATTCGACTATTTTGAAAAAGATGAGCTTGGAAAAGATATGAAAAGTTTGGCATTTTCATTAACTTTCCAATCTCCTATAAAAACACTTACCGATGGAGAAATCGATAGTAATGTTGAAAAGATTTTAGACAAACTCGTCAAACAATATCAAGTAGTCCAAAGATAAATTGGAGGAGTTATGATTCAATCATTAAATGTAGTTAGAGTTAATATACTCGGACAGCAATATGTTATCAAAACATCAGCAGATGCTTCATATATTAATAAAGTAGCTGATTATGTAAATGAGCGTATGGAAGAAGTCCAGCAATCGGCAGGAGATGATCAATCTCAACTTCGTACAGCGGTGTTAACTGCAATGAATATTACAGATGAGTTGTTTGTAGATAGAAGAAAACATAACATTGTTATTGATAAAATTGAAGCAAAAACTCTTGCTATCACCGAGTTTATTGAAGATAAAATTAAAGAATCAGAAGAAAAATAAATTTGTTGGAAACACGAATTCTAAAAGGTAAACCAGTTGCAGACAAAATCAAAGCACAGTTGTCTGTAGATATTGAGCAACTCGCTTCTGAAGGAATAATACCAGGTTTAGCAGCAGTTCTTGTTGGTAACGACCCAGCTTCTGAAGTATATGTTAGAGGCAAAGCAAAAGCATTCGAAAAACTTAATTGCTTTAGTGAGACTTTTAGATTAGAAGAAGATGCCAAAGAATTTGAAGTAATTTCATTAATTCATCATCTCAATCAAAACCCTAAATTCCACGGAATCTTGTTGCAACTACCTTTACCTAAACATCTGGATTCACAAAAGATTTTATCCGAAATTTCTCCAAAAAAGGATGTTGATGGTTTTCATCCTGTAAATTTGGGAAGTTTGTTAGAGGGAAGTCCAAACTTTATTCCATGCACTCCAAATGGTATTATAGAAGTTTTAAAATTTTACAATATCAAAACAGAAGGTAAACACGCTGTAATTGTTGGTAGAAGTAATATTGTAGGAAAACCGATGTTTGCAATTCTTGCACAAAAAATGGAAACGGGAAATGCTACTGTTACTATTTGTCATACACGAACACCAGACATTTCTTATTTTACTAAACAAGCGGATATTATCATTGCTGCTTCAGGAGTTCCGGAACTTATCAAGGGGACGATGATTAAAGATGGTGTAATTATTATTGATGTAGGTATTAACCGTGTAGATGATGATTCAGAAAAAGGATATTGTTTAGTAGGTGATGTAGATTTTAACGGAGTCAAAGGCATTGCTGGTTCAGTTACACCTGTCCCTGGTGGCGTTGGACCTATGACAATTACAATGCTTTTATCAAATACAGTTCAATCTGCCAAAAACAAAAGTGAATAAACTAATCCTAAACTAAAATTAGGAATTGAAATCTAAATTAACTTGTATTGTAAATTAGAGAGCACCCGTAGCTCAACTGGATAGAGCACTGGATTTCGGCTCCAGCGGTTACAGG
>CAZSJY010000033.1:0-21485 GCA_964607375.1 uncultured bacterium | reverse complement strand
AATAATCAATGAAAAAAATAATAACTTATGGTACTTTTGATCTATTTCACATTGGTCATTTAAATTTGTTGAAAAGAGCAAAAAAGCTCGGTGATTATCTTGTTGTAGCCGTTTCGACAGATGAATTTAATTTAGGTAAAGACAAAAAATGCGTTCATCCTTTTGAAGAACGTGCCAAAATTGTGGAAGCTATCAAGTATGTAGATGAAGTAATCCCAGAAACTGATTGGGGGCAAAAAATAACTGATGTCAAAAAATATAATATTGATATGTTTGTGATTGGAAACGATTGGAAGGGCAAATTTGATTTTTTGAAAGAATATTGTGAAGTTGAGTACATCAGTCGAACCGAAGGTGTTTCTACAACTGAAATTAAGCAAGGGTTAGCCGAAAGAGGCGAGCAGTAATGCTTTCTATTGCCATTTTCACATACAAAAGACCAGAAGCATTAGAAAGATGTCTAAATTCAATAAATGGAGAAAACATCGGTGAAATCTTAATTTTCAATGATGACGAGACTCAAAATTTAAAAATAAGCTATTTACCAAAGCCCAACATATCTTTGCGAATTTTCAATCCTGCCGATTTTGGGTTTTCAAATCGCATGTTTCGGAAACCTATCTACATCAATAAAGCAGTAAAATTAGCTAAATATAATCATGTTTTGTTAAGTGATGATGATGGCGTTTTTTCTGCTGGTACTCTTGATTTACACTTTAACTATCTACAACATCATGAATTTATTGCTGGCTCAATTATTCGAGATAAATTTTTTAATCGAAAATCAAAAACAATTTTACAAGGTACTAATTATAGCTTTCACAAAGATTTTTTCATAAAAGTGGGGGGATATAACGAAAAATTTTCGTTATCCGCCGGTGGTGGTGATCCAGAATTTTGGTTTAGAGTTTATGGTTACATTAAAAAAAATAAAATCCCCGTTGCCTTTCTAAATTCTGCTACCCAAAAAGTTATTGGCAAAAAATCACGAAAACGAAAAAATAAACGAATTACTCCAAAAGAAATTTTTCAAGAAATACATAACTTTCAACCAGAAGGAAAAATGTACAAATGGTTCCCTGGAATTCGCAAAAAATCAAATTGGATGAAAATAATAAAATGAATAATTATTCTAACATTAATTTTTATTTTGGCCACAAAATACCTACCATCACAATAATGCTTGGAAAAGAAATTACGACAGAAAATGTTGATACATTTCTTAAACATTATCATTTTAGTAGATTTAAAAAAGGCCAATTTTTTTTAAAGAGATTAATTAAAAAAATTATTGCAAAAAAAATTACTCATCAAACAAAAATTAGTGCTAATTTTTTTGAGGACATCGAAGTAAAGCTGATGCAAATTTCAATTAAATATGAAAATAAGGCAATCAACTCTGTAAAAAAATCCCTCATTTCCAATCAGAGCAACAGAAGAATCAAAAACATTGAAAAATATGAAACATTAATTAAAGAAAATGTTGATTTAGGATTTCCCTTATATATTCAAAGAGATTGTTTGAAAAAAATAAACACAAATATCGAAAATGGACCACCTATTCAACTTGATGGCTCAAGAAGATTAATGGCAAATGTCTTGAATAAAAAAGAAAAATATTATATTTGGTTAATCACACTTAAAGAGAATCAACAATGAATAATCTAATTTCTCTTATAATGCCAACTTATAATCGTGATTTCATTATAGAATTAGCGATTTTATCAATTATTCATCAAAAAGAACATGGTTGGAATATTGAGTTATTAATTGGTGATGATGGGAACGATAATACTGAAGAATCAATTAACAAAATTCAAAATGTTAATCCAAAATTGGAAATTAGATATTTTAAGATGAATAGAATTTCTATCTCGGATAAAGTGAATTATTTAATCAGAAAGTCAAATGGTGAATACTATGGTTTAATTGGAAGTGATGATATTCAATCGCCATACAAAATTTCTTCATTTGAAAAAGCATTAAAACAAAATCCAACAGCAGAAGTTTTTGGACAAAGAGCATTTATCTATCATGACATCATCTTAGGAAATTCTAATTTATGGACTCAGAACAAGAAAATGACTTTTTTCAAAGCGGGTTCATTTGTAATTATTTCACGAAAATTGTTTAATAAAGTTGATGGATATCCAAAAGGTTTATGGAAACGAGTTGATGGCACATTTTATAAAAAAATAGCACCATTAAAACCTGAAATTTGCGATGTGTCTAAAATTGATGACAGAGTTATTAAAACATCAATAGCATTGCAACATATAGATAATATTTGGGATAGAAAAGCAAAAGGATTACACAAAAATAAACCTAAGCAACTTGCCAATTTCTACGCTGAACCAATTAAGATTACTCTTGGAAGTACAATCCCAGCCTTTTTTGATAAATATAATGACGTGAAAAACAATCTCATTCAAATGATTAAACATAATTATTGTATTGATGATAAAAAAAATGTTTCTGCTGAAACAATGAAAAAATTAAATATTTTAATTGTGGTGTCATTGAGTATGCACAAACAAAATGGGGCATCTAATATTCGTCCCGCAAAAATAATTGAAGCGTTTAAACAAACAACCCATAATATTGACATAATTGAGTCACCAACAAGAAAAACACAACGATTAAATATAATAAAAAATATCCTTAAAAATGTTTTTTTGAAAAAAAAATATGATATTTGTTATTTTGAACCATCTTCTTATCCAATTCAAAAGATGGAAAAACAGTTAATTAAGTGGCTGAAAATTCGCGAAACATGGATTTCATATTTTCATCGCGATATGTATTGGCGATATGAAATTGGGGCGGATTTGAAGTCAAACCGTAAATTTGAAAAACACAAAGCTAAACAAGAATGCAACTTGCAATTTCTTGAAAACAACATTGATTTATTGTTTACACCAACAGAACTTTATGCAGAAAAATTAAACTCAATTCTCAAAACAGTTGCACTACCGCCTGCGGGGAATCTAAATAAAATAGAATACAGCCCCGAAAAAAGAAAAGGTGTCATTTATGTAGGAGGAGTGAGTGAACGATACGGAACGAAACTTTTACTACAATCGTTTGAGGAAATTAATAAAAAATGCAATATCCCACTCATAATCGTATGTAGAGAAAATTCTGAATTATTTAAAAATTATCTTAATAATTCTTGGCTAACTATTGAACATTTGGATAATTCTCAAATAGAAAAACTATATTCAAAACATAAATTTGGAATTATACCAATTAATAAAATGCCGTATCATGAATTTGCTATGCCGTTTAAACTTTTAGAATATGCGTCTTATGGTTTGCCGATAGCAGTTTCTGATAACTACGAGCAAGTAAAATTGGTTGAAAAAAATCAAATTGGCATTAATATCGGAGAATCAGTTGAATCATTTACAGAAAATATAATTAAACTTTATGAGAACACAAAACTACTCAATAAATATCACAATAATTCAACTAAGTTCATCAAACACAACGGTTTATGGAGACACCGAGTGGCAACTATTATAAAGCAATATCGAGGTAGGAATGAAAAATAACGCACTCCATTTTATTTATGAAAAAGGGAAAGACCATTTTGCACAACCAATTTTAGATAAACTGGATTATAAGATTGTAAAACGAATGGGAAGGAACGATTTATCCCATTTACTGTCTTCTTTCGGAGCAAAAAATATTTGGGTAGAATGGGCAAGTCATCCTGCAATTATGGTGAGTAAGGTAAAAAGACCTTGGCAAAAACTAATTATTCGTTTACACCGATATGAGATGTATCGTAAAAAATGGATGCGAAAAATAAATTGGAAAAATGTGGATTGTGTCGTGTTTGTAAATTCTGAATTAGAAAAAGAGTTTAAAAATACAATTAACAATTCTGTAAAAACAATAACAATACCTAATGCTGTAGAAATTGACACATTTAATTTAACACAAATAAGTAATGAAAATTCATTATTGGCTTATGGTTTGCATTTCCACCCAATTAAGGCTTATGATAAATTAATTGAGATGTTTGCCAAAGTTATTCAACAAAATCCAAATTTCACATTAACAATTGCAGGGCAAAAGCCAACTCATGAACTGTATCAAGAATGCTATAATGAATGTATAGCATTAATTGACAAGTTTGATTTAGCAGATAATGTAAAATTAAAAGAATTGAGTATTGGCGAAAATGAATTAAAAAGTCATTCTAATATCAAAACCCTTTTAGAAAAGCACAATGCAGTTGTAAGTTACAGTGATATGGAAAGTTTTCATTACGCTTTTGCTGAAGGACTTGTTAGTGGCTTACAAGGATTCTGCCGTGGTTGGAGAGCGTTAAATCCACATGAATTTTGGAACGATTGGTGTTATAATGATGAACAATCAATGATAGATGGAATTCTAAAATGGGGTTCAGCATCAATAGAAGAACGACAGAAAATTGCAATAAGAAATAGGCAATACATTATTGATAATTTTTCGACTGAAAAAATTGCAAAGAAATATGAATCACTTTTCGAGGAAATCTCAAATGACTAACATCATCACCATCATTCCTGCACGAGGTGGAAGCAAAGGTGTCCCTGGCAAAAACATTAAAGATTTTGGTGGAAAACCATTAATTGTCCATTCAATCGAATATGCTAATGCTTCAAAATTGAATAACAAAGTTTATGTTTCAACAGATGATGACGAAATTGCACAAATCTCTCAGGATGCTGGTGCATCTATTATACACAGACCACCAGAAATAGCTGACGATACTGCATCTACAGAAAGTGCAATTGAACACGCTTTATCTGTTATGGATACACAACCGGAAATCATAGTTTTGCTTCAAGCAACAAGTCCACTCAGACCCGAAAAATCTTTAGACAGAGCATTAAAACATTTTATTGATGGTGAATTTGACTCTCTTTTAAGTATCTCACCTACACACAGATTTTTTTGGGAAATTGAAGAGGATATAGCAAAACCAAAATATGATTATTTGAATCGACCACGACGACAGGATATGAAGATAGAAAATATCCAGTATGTTGAAAATGGATCGCTTTATATTTTTACACGAGAGCATTTCGAGAAAACAGGAAATCGTTTAGGAGGTAAAATCGGATATACTATTTTCTCAGAGGAATACTGCCTTGAGATTGATACTCCTCAAGATTTTATAACCCTTGAAACAATTGATAAGTCTCTCCATAAAAAATAATGGAGAATAAGCAATGGATCAACTAAAGCTCATCACATATTGTGGATTGTATTGTGATTTATGTAGCACTCGAGGACGAATTCCAAAACTAGCATTAAAATTGAAATCTTCTATGACTAAAGAAGGCTATGATGATTGGGGCTCTTGCATTGAAGATTTTGATCCGTTTTGGAGATTTTTAGATAATATATGTACACCTGATAAAGCATGTCCTGGATGTCGCGATGGCGGTGGATATCCAGATTGCGAGATTAGAAAATGTGCTAAAGAGAAAAACCAAGATATCTGCATTCACTGTAATGAATATCCATGTAAATTGATTACTGAATTTAGTAAAGTGTATCCAACTTTGATTTCTGATGGAATTCGCCACAAACAAATCGGAACTGATGCTTGGATAAAAGAACAAGAAGAACGATTAGAATCAGGGTTTATCTACGCTGATATCAGATGTCGTGGATGTAATCACTAAGAGTAATTGTGGGTCATCTTCAACTTACAAAAAATATAAAAATCCAAGCTCTCAACCTTGGATTTTCTTTGATTGGGATTTCCAAAGCAAAACAGTTTCATCGAACTTCTCAACATTTAGAACACTGGATTTCAAAGAACCACCACGCTTCAATGAAGTGGTTAGAAAATCGGGCAGAAGAACGGAAAAATATTTTCGTGTACTACGAGCAAGCCAAATCAGTAATCTCAGTTGCTATGAACTACTACACTGATAATGCAGAAGGAAACACCAAAATTTCAAATTATGCGTGGGGAGATGATTATCACTTTGTAATCAAAAATAGACTTTATAAATTGTTGAAATACATCAAATCTGAACAACCAAAGATTGAAGGAATTGTTTGTGTGGATACTTCCCCACTAATGGAAAAAAGATTAGCTCAAGAATCTGGTTTGGGCTGGATTGGCAAACACACCAATCTCATTACAAAGGAATTTGGGTCGTGGATCTTTTTGGGTGAAATTTTAATCAATTCTGAATTGGAATACGATATTCCTAATCAAATCAATTTGTGTGGAAGTTGCACCAAATGTGTAGATGCTTGCCCAACAAATGCTTTAGTTGAACCTTATCATTTGGATGCAAACCGTTGCATTTCCTATCTTACTATTGAACATCGTGGAAACATAAATCCTGAATTAGCAAAAAAGTTTAGCGGTTGGATTTACGGATGCGATATTTGTCAAGAAGTGTGTCCGTGGAACATCAAATCTTCCAAAATTACTGAATTACCGGAGTTTCAAAAACGAAATACAATCAAACATCATATTGAAAATAACTGGCAGAATTTAACGGAAGAGGAATTTAAAAAAACATTTAGAAAAAGTGCAATTAGACGAACTAAATTTTTAGGTCTAAAACGAAACATAGAAATTAGCACTCGAAAAACAACCTGAAAAAATGGAATCTGGTAAAGAGAATCTGAGTAATTTTGAAACAAAATTAAGTTAAAGTAATAGGAGAATATTATGTCAAAAATAGGAGTTTGTTTAGCTGGTTGTGGAGTTATGGATGGTTCAGAAATTCACGAGTCAGTGATTACCATTTTAGCACTCGATAAAGCCGGAGTTGAAATTGTATTTATGTCTCCAGATATAAATCAACTTAAAGTAGTTAACCATCTTGATGGATCAAACCTAGATGAAGTGAGAAATGTTCGTACTGAAAGCGGAAGAATCGCTCGTGGAAATGTTCAGAATATTGCAAAATTTTCTTGCTACGATATTGATGCTTTGATTTTCCCAGGAGGATTTGGTGCAGCACTTAATTTAAGTGATTTTGGTGTAAACGGTCCAAACTGCAATGTTCATCCTGAAGTAAAAAGACTCATCCAAGAGATGATACAAGCCAAAAAACCAATAGGCGCAATTTGTATTGCTCCAGCAATGTTGGCAAAAGCTATTGAGGACTTAAATCTCAATGCAAAACTGACAATTGGTAACGATACCGGCACTGCTTCTGCGATTGAATCTTTGGGAAGCACTCACATCAATTGCAAAGTAATGGATTGTGTTGCGGATGAAACCAACAAAATTGTTACAACACCTGCGTATATGTTGGCAGAGAATATTTCTCAAGTTTCTACAGGAATTGAGAAATTTGTTGCTAAAATTATTGAATGGATGTAAAAGGTATGTATATCGAGGTTAAAAAATTTCTTGTAAAAAAAAACCTCATCATTTGATGAGGTTTTTTAAAATACTATTATAAAGAGATTTAGCCTTCAGCGTAGATACTGACTTGTTTTTTGTCTCTTCCTTTTCTTTCAAATTTAACTCTACCATCAATTAAAGCAAACAATGTATCATCTCCACCTTTACCAACATTATGACCAGGATGAATTTTTGTACCTCTTTGACGAACTAAAATGCAACCAGCAGTCACTATTTGACCATCCGCTCTTTTAGCTCCCAATCGTTTGGAGTGACTTTCACGACCATTCTTTGAACTTCCAACACCTTTCTTATGTGCCATAAATTATCCTTTCTTCTTTTCGTCGGTCTTATTTGTAGTTGGTTTTTTCTTAGCTACAGTTTTGGGTTTGGATTTTGCATCCGTTTTTTTTGCTACTTTTTTTGTCTCAGTTTTCTTTGTAGCTGGTGTTTTTTTAGGTTTTGGTGTAGCTTTTTTAATTGCCTTATTTTCTAGCTTTTCTACCTTGATAACAGAAAACTTTTGCTGATGTCCTTGTTTCTTTTGATAACCTTTTCTTCGTTTCATTTTGAAAACGATTATTTTTCTCTCTTTTCCATGTGATACAATTTTGGCATCAAGTGACATACCTTTTATATAAGGTTCGCCAACCATTTTCTTATTATCGTCATCAAAATATAACACTTTATCTAATGTTACTTTTTTGCCAACTTCACCATTAATGAGAGGAACTTTAACCTCAATTCCAGGTTCAATTTTGAATTGTTTTCCTAAATATTCTACTAATGCATACATATTTCATTCCTAATTTAGCCCAATAATTTATCTTGATATATACTTTTGAGTCAAGTTAAACTTCAGAAGTTACATCTCTCTTTCGCTTTTTTGAAAATATTCTGAATTTATCAGGAGTCAGATTGTGATCTTCTTTAATATCAATCAACATCCAATTCTCCCACATAAATCCACTAATAACTTTAATTTTTGTTTCTTTAATATATTCAGCTAATTTAGGATTTAAATAAAGAATTAACCGTCTGTCATTTGCTTTAGCCCTGAATCGTTTCAACCAATTTTCTATCTTAGTTAAAACAGTATATTTCGATGAAATTCTACCTAATCCACAACAAGTAGGACATTCTTCACTAACAGTATGTAAGAGTGATAATCGAATTCTTTGTCGAGTCATCTCGAGTAAACCGAAATTCGAAAATTCTGATAATGATACTTTAGCCCTATCGCGCTTTAATGCTTCTTTTAGTTCATCATACACTTTTTTTCGATTTTTGGGTTCTTGTAAATCTATAAAGTCAATTACAATCAATCCACCCAAGTCTCGAAGTCTTAGTTGTCTTGCAACTTCTCTCGCTGCTTCAATATTAATTTTTAGTGAATTTTGCTCATGATCTTTTTTTCCAATATACCGTCCACTATTTACATCAATTACCAACATCGCTTCAGTTTGTTCAATAACCAAATGAGCACCACTTTTCATCCAAACTTTTCGTCTTAGAGATTTATCTACTTGTTCTTCAATATTATTTTGATCAAAAACAGAACCTTTTCCCTTATGGATTGCTAGTTTATCAACTTGACTCGGTGACACTTCTTTAATATAATTGGCAATTCTCTTGTAAATCACTTTTGAATCCACAACTATTTTCTCTACATCCGGGGTAAACAAATCTCGTATAACTTGATCGGCAGTTGTATAATCTTTATATACACACACAGGTGCTTTAGATTTCTTGGAAATTTCATTCATTTTTTTCCAAGAATTAAGTAGTCTATCATAGTCAAGTTTCAAAATGTTAAAATCTTTACCTTCGGCAATTGTCCTGACAATAAGTCCAAATTCATCTGATTTAAGTTCTTTAACTACTCTTCTTAATCGACGTTTTTCATATTTGTCTGACATTTTTCTAGAAATGCCAATAAAATTAGCCTCGGGAACTAAAACAAGCAAACTCCCAGGTAATGATATATCTGTTGTTACTCTTGGACCCTTTCCAGCGTAGGGTTCTTTGATAACCTGTACTAAAATCTCATCACCAGATTTTAGGTCAGTTCCAGGATCAAAGTCTGACTTTTTATCTTTATTTTTTTTTGTAGTTTCTTCAGAATCATCGTCGTCCGAAATGGAAAAATTACCTAAATTCTCTGGACTCTCAATTTCAGAAAAAGGGAGAAAAGCATTGATTTCATAACCAATATCTACAAATGCCGCTTGCATTCCGGGAATAACATTTTGAATTTTACCTTTGTATATATTCCCAACCATCCGTTGTTGGTGAGGTAGTTCAATATACAATTCTACTAATTTTTCATCTTCTACAATTGCTATTCTTGTACTACCAGCAGACACATTTATAAATATTTCTTTACATGCGACCATTATTGTACCTCAATCTCATTATATATACGAGTAATAATTGAACAGATTTAACTGAAATAGCTATCTGTATCAATAACCCGATTGTTTATTGTTAGTTTATTTTACTTTTTGTGGATTTACTTGAGGTAAAAGAAGAGTAAAAATTCTCTACAATTAAAAATACTTATTAAAAAAAACAAAAAATATTATTTGGAAAAAAAACAATCTAAAATAAAAGAAAAATGTGTTAAATCTGTAATCTTTTACCTTTAACCACCGCAGAAATGTATGTTTAATATGACAAATTACCTAACAAATAAATTAAAGAAATTTCAAAAATATATTAATTCATACATTTTTCTATTGGTGGTACTTCAATATAAACTGTAATTTTTAGGGTGATTATTTATAGAATTTATCAGAAACTCAAAATTCAAATTAAGGAGAAAGTAAAGTGGCTCTATATATAAACGAAGATTGTATTAATTGCGGTGCATGTGAACCAGAATGCCCAACTGAAGCTATAACAGAAGGTGATGAAATCTATGAAATAGATGGTAAAACCTGTGTTGAGTGTGATGGACATTTTGACGAACCACAATGTATTGAAGTCTGCCCTGTTGACTGTATTTTTAAACTGCAATAGTTAAAAAAGATATATTCATTTCACAAACGGCTATCAGTTGATAGCCGTTTGTGTGTTTAATCATAATTAGTGAAGGTATCCCAATGACAGAAAAACATATTCTTGAATTATTGAAAAATATCCAGTATCCAGGTTTTACTAGAGATATTGTTTCTTTCGGAATGGTTGATAGTATTTCAGTAAGTGGAGATAGTATAAAGATTACACTCTCAATGAAAACAGAAAACGAAGAACATAAATCTTTATTAATTGAACAAATAATAGAATTGATATCAGTAAAAACTAATTCAACAAAAATAAATGTGGAAATACAAGATTCTAAATCAAAATTGGATAAATCAACTAAAGCAAAACAATCCCCGTCACCAAAGAAAATTGCGAATGTTAAAAATATCATCGCTGTTGCAAGTGGAAAAGGTGGAGTAGGAAAATCAACCATTGCTGTAAATATTGCAACAATTTTAAGTAAAAAATATAAAACCGGAATTTTAGATTTAGATATCTACGGACCTAGCCTTCCAATGCTAATGGGGATCCAAGAAGTTCCATCATTCACAAAGGACGAAAAACTTATTCCGCTAGAGAAACATGGAATAAAATTAATGTCATTTGGTTTCATCAGTGGAAACCAAGCTCCAGTTATCTGGCGTGGACCTTTAGTAGGCAGAATGACCAAACAATTTATAGACGATGTTGTATGGGATGAACTCGATTATTTAGTTTTGGATTTACCTCCTGGAACGGGTGATGTTCAGTTAACTTTATCTCAAACTTTACAAATTTCAGGAGCGATTATTGTTACAACTCCTCAAGATTTAGCAGTTTTAGATGTCAAAAAGGGTACAGATATGTTTCACAAAGTTAATACTCCAGTATTGGGAATAGTTGAAAATATGTCACACTTTTTATGCCCTCACTGCAACCAAGAATCAAGGATATTTTCTCAGGGTGGAGGGAAAAAAGAAAGCTATAGAACACAAGTCCCACTTTTGGGACAAATTCCACTTTCTCAAGATATTGTAGAGTCATCTGATAATGGAAATCCGTATGTGAATAAATTTCCTGATTCTAAAATTACTGCAGAATATGAGAATATTGTATCAAAAATTGTTAAAAGTATCGATTGATCCCAAAGAAAATGGAACTATATACTTAAACATTTAGTTTGAATCTCATTTGATAATTTTTCCTTATAAAATAAATTGTTTGTTTTCTATGAAAATGGAGCAATTTTCTTTTAACTTATCAAACTATATATGTTTATGTTTTTATATAATTAATGGTGATAAATAGCAAAAAAATAAAATTAGATAATATTCCAAATCACATCGCAATAATTATGGATGGTAATGGTCGTTGGGCAAATGTAAATGGATTCTCTCGTATGACCGGACATCGTGAGGGCGTAAAAACAGTAAGAAAAATAACCCAGTTGTGCGGTGAAATTGGTATAAAAGAGTTAACTCTATACACATTTTCTTCAGAAAACTGGGAACGCCCCAAAACGGAAGTTAGTGCTTTAATGACATTGTTTATTCAATCACTTCGTAGTGAAATCAATGACTTAATGAAGAACAATGTTAGATTAACTACTATTGGTGAAACTGACAACCTCCCAAAATCTGTAGAACTCGAACTGACTAAAGGAGTCAAGAAAACTAAAAATAATACCGGATTAAATTTGAATCTAGCATTTAATTATGGAAGTAGGCAGGAAATAGTACGAGCTACAAAAAATATTGGAGTGAAGTTGATCAATAATCAAATTTCAATCGACGACATAGACGAATTACTATTTTCTAAATATCTATACACCAAAGATATGACTGATCCCGACCTGCTGATTCGTACCGGAGGTGAATTCAGGATAAGTAATTTTATGCTTTGGCAAATTGCTTATACAGAACTTTACACAACAAAAACATTTTGGCCAGATTTTACAGAAAATGATTTGGTTAATACAATTATAGAGTATCAATCAAGAGAACGAAGATTCGGATTAACAAGCGAACAAGTGAACAAACATAATGACTAAAAAATTCTTTTTAATTTTAATATTATTAACTTCTTTTTGGGCTCAAAATCAAAATGTTAAAATTTTGAATATTAATGTAGATGGAAATCAAAGGTTATCTGATATAGATATTATAAAAATATCACGATTATATCAAGGTAAAGAGATTGACATGGAAGATATCCAAAATGGTATAAATAATCTATGGAAACTTCGTCAATTCCAAAATATTCAAATACTTAATGAAAACGAAACTGATGAAGGAATTTCATTGATAATTGTGGTTGAAGAACTTCCAACACTTGATAAAATTAGTTTTATTGGAAACAAATTATTAAAAGAAAAAAAACTAATTAAAGAAATAGATGTTCAAATTAAACAACCTATTTCAGAATTTGACATTTTTGAAGCAATGAAAAAAATCAAATCACTATATACTGAAGAAAACTATCATAATGTTATTGTCGATACTCTCATAACAAGCGGTACAACTTCTCAATCCATTGACTTAGTATTCAAAATTACAGAAAACAAAAAACAGAAAATTCTTCAAGTTGATATTGAAGGAAATAAAGCATTTTCAACAAGCAAAATAACACGAATTTTAAAGAATTCAAAACCTTGGAAGTGGTTTGTCCCTTGGCGTGGAAAATATAATAAACAGAAATTTGAAGATGATTTAGAAAACCTTATAACTTACTACAATAATCAGGGGTACAGAGATTTTTATGTAATCAGTAAAAGTGTTACACAAACAGATGATGAAAAAGGATTGGCAATAAATATAGTATTACACGAGGGTCCAAAATACTATATAAAATCTATCTCTTGGGAGGGAAACACAATCCATGATGATAAGAAACTCTCAGCAATATTTGGTTTTGATATAGGTGATGTTTTTAGTTCTGAGAAGTTTCAAATTGCTGTTTCTGAAAGAGTTAGCCCTCTTTATATGGATGATGGTTATTTTTACTTCCAAATTGTACCAGAGATAACACCTACTGGGGAAGATTCTTTGGATATCAATTTTACTATAGTGGAAAACAATAAGGTTAAAATCAGGAAAATTGATATTACAGGAAATGAGAAAACTCACGAGAATGTAATCCGTCGAGAATTAAATGTATTCCCTGGTGAAACATTCAATAGAAAAAAGATAATCGACAGTTATAGAGATATCATTATGTTGGATTATTTTGGTAATGTTTTACCAGATGTTGTACCAATCTCTGAAGATGAGATTGACATAACAATCGATGTTGATGAGAAAAGTTCAGATAGAGCTAATTTTTCTATGGGTTACAATGGCACCTATGGATTTACAGGAGGAGGTGGATTTGAATTTAAAAATTTCAGAGGGCGCGGTCAAACTCTCTCTATCTCTTATAACCGTGGACTAGGAGGAGGAACATCTTCAACCAGTGGTGTAACACCTTACTATTCAGGACAAAACTCAACATCCAGTTTCCAATCGTTTTCTATTCAATTTGTTGAACCTTGGTTAATGGATACACCAAATCTAGTTGGTGCTTCTATTTACTATTCTGAACGAGGTAAGGGTCAAGGAAATTACTTACCATTTGATGTTCACCAAACAATTGCTTCTGCTCGATGGGGGCGGAGATTTAAATGGCCTGATTATTTGTTTAGAGGAACTTGGATCGCACGAACTTCTTACAATCGTTATTATGCTTCAAGTGAAGACGATCTTACTTCCTATTCCGGATTTGGAAATGATATTCAGAAATTTATCGTCGAAGGTAACGGTGAGTTTTATTTCCCCACATCAGGAGTATCACTAACACAGATTATTACAAGGGATAGTAGAAATCATCCAGAGTTTCCATCATCAGGTTCACAGTTTACTTGGACATCAGTATATTCTGGATCGATTCTTGGTGGTGATGAAGACTACCATAAACATGAATTTGAATTTCATTGGTTTTCTCCTATTATCAGCAAACTTGTAATGCATCAATGGATGAAAGCTGGTGCAGTTAAATCTATTTCTGTAGCTGATGGGGAACGATCTATTATCCCTCCGAATTCTAAATTCTTTATGGGAGGAAGTGGAATTCCATACGGTGAAATGTTGAGAGGATATGATGATTTTGCTGTTGGTCCAAATTCATATTCTAGACCGAAAGGTGGCAATACAATGCTGAAATATTGCCTTGAACTTAGATTCCCTTTTGCTGAAAATCCTACAGTTTATAGTTTGGTTTTTGCAGAAGCAGGAAATGTTTGGGATAACTTTGAAACTATTGATCCATTTGATCTAAAACGATCAGCCGGTGCTGGAATTCGGGCTTATATACAAATGCTTGGAATGATCGGATTTGACGCAGGTTACGGATTTGACGATATAAATGGAGATAATCAACCAGAAGGATGGAATTATCATATTCTATTTGGTATGCCATTTTAATAAACAACTTTAGAAGAAGAAAGGTAACAAAATGAGAAAAATACTAACTATTTCACTTCTTGCCATTGTAATGATGTCATTTACTTTTGCAAATATGAAGATTGGATATATTGATTCCAATCGGATTATGTCTGAATATGACAAAGTTAGGCAAGTTCAGGCAGAACTTGAAAAAGAACAACGCAAAATAGAAGCTGAATTTAACAATCTGTTAATCCAATTGGATAGTTTAAAACAGGATTTTGAAAGACAGCGGTTATTAATGAGTGAAATAAGACGAGAAGAAAAGAAAAACGAAATTCTAAGAGCAGAAAGCGAAGCTCAAGAATTCCAACTTAAAAAGGTAGGTCCCGAGGGAGAAATCTATAGAAAGCAAACCCAACTTCTTAATCCTATTTTGGAGGATATTAATAAAATAATTAGTGATATTGGTGCGGAACAGGGCTACGATTATATTTTAGATGCAGTCTCAGGTTCAATAGTTTATGCTATAGATAGCCACGATCTTACTGATAAAGTTTTGGATAAATTAAAAGATGATTCTGGAGAAGATGATTAATCAAATCCGATAACTAATGATAACTATTCAAAAAATAGCTAATCACATTAACGGTACAATTGTTGGTGATTGTAATCTTCAAATTTCTGAAGTTGGAAATTTAAAAAATGGGAAAAGTGGATCTATCTCATTTTTATCTCAATCAAAATATAATAAATTTTTCGAAGATTCAGATGTATCAGCAGTCATTGTTGGATTAAGTTTTAATCAAAATCCGAATGGAAAAACATTGATTAAAGTTAACAATCCAAGTCTTGGATTTGCTCAAACTTTAGAACTTTTTGATAACCGTTCAACACAAAAAAGAGTAATTCATCCCAAAGCTCATATTGAAGATAATGCTACAATTGGAGAAAACACTTCCATTGGTGCTGGTTGTTACATCGGTGAAAATACGGTTATTGGAAACAATTCTACAATTAATACAAATGTTACGATTTATGACCATTGTATCATTGGGAATAATGTTACGATTGATTCAGGTACTGTAATTGGTGCAGATGGATTTGGATGGGTTACTGATAAAGGTAAGCATCACAAAATCCCACAAATTGGCAGTGTTGTCATTAAAGACTATGTTTGGATTGGAGCAAATTGCTGTATTGACCGTGGTACTTTTCAAGACACGACTATCGGTGAACATACCAAAATTGATAATCTAATCCAAATTGCTCATAATGTGAAAATTGGTAAAGGTTGTTTGTTCGCAGCACAAGTTGGAATTGCTGGAAGTACTGTTGTTGGAGATTTTGTAACAATGGCTGGGCAAGTTGGTGTTATTGGTCATATTTCTATCGGTGATAAATGCGTAATTGCATCCAAATCTGCTGTAATGAAATCCATTAAACCAGGATCTTTTGTTTCTGGAATACCTGCTCGTAATCATCTTGCAAGACGGAAACAAGATGTTGTAATTTCGCAGTTACCAAATTTGTTAAAAAGAATTCGTAAGTTGGAAAATAAAATTGATACTTTAGAAAAGGAATAAAAATTGTCAGAGCAAAACTATCAACATTCAAAATATCAGAAAACAATAAAAAAATCCGTAGAATTAAGTGGAATTGGACTGCACACTGGTGTAGAATCTACAGCTATTTTCCAGCCGGCTCCTCCAAATTCAGGAATTCGATTCAAAAGATTAGATCTGGATAATTGTCCAGAAATTTTAGCTGATATTGACCATGTAATTGATATTTCCAGAGGAACATCTATAGGGCAAAATGGAAATCGTATTCATACTGTCGAACATATTTTAGCTGCGGTTACTGGACTTCAAATTGATAATATTCTCATAGAATTAACCAACAAAGAACCTCCAGTTATGGATGGTAGTGCTAAACCATTTGTTGATATTCTACTATCTGCAGGAATCGAAGAACAGAGCGCTTACCGTGAAGAGTTGGTTATTGACAGAACAATTTCTTATAGTGATCCTGATCGTGGAGTAGATATTTATGTGCTTCCTTCCAAAAGATTTAGCATCACTTTCATGACTGATTACAATTTTTCATCGTTGGGCACTCAGTATATGGCTCTTTACTCTCTAGGTGATGATTTTGTAGAACGAATTGCCCCTTCACGGACTTATTGTTTTTTCTCAGAAATCAAAGAATTGAAAGAACAAGGCTTGATTATGGGGGGGGGAATTGACAATGCAGTCGTCTTTCTAGATAGAGAAGTTCGAAAAGATGAGCTAGAAGTGGTTGCAGAAATGTTCAATGCTGGACAAGAAATATTTGCTGGTGATAACGGAATTATGAATGGAGTTAAACTTCGTTATCAAAACGAACCTGTTCGTCATAAGATATTGGATTTAATAGGTGATTTAGCGTTATTAGGAATGCCAATTCGTGGTCACATTATCGCTGCCAAAAGTGGACACGCAGCAAATATTGAATTGGTTAAGAATATTAAGGAAGCATACAGCAACAAAATAAACGCAAAACGAAAACAGCAAGAATCAACGAATCTTAAATTTGATATTCAAGCAATATTAAAAATAATGCCACATCGATATCCTTTCTTATTGATTGATAGAATACTCGATGTTGAACCTGGTAAGGTTGTCCACGCTTTAAAAAATGTAACTATCAACGAGCCGTATTTTCAGGGTCATTTCCCAGAACAACCGGTAATGCCTGGAGTGATGATACTAGAAACAATGGCTCAAGCAGGCGGATTCCTAATATTGAATTCTATACCAAATCCTGAAACGAAACTAATGTATTTTACTGCAATTGATAAATCGAGATTTCGTAAAGTAGTAGTACCGGGAGACCAAATTCACTTTGAAGTATCATTACTTAAATTCAAATTGAACACTTGTAAAATTGCTGGTAAAGCCATTGTTGATGGCGAAGTTGTAGCTGAATCTGAAATGATGGCATCAGTTGTGGACAGGAGAAGCTAACATTTCTACAACCCATCCAACCGCAATAATTGACAAAACTGCCCAATTGGGTAAAAATGTTGATGTCGGACCATTTTCTGTTATTGAAGAAAATGTAATTATTGGTGACAATACAAAAATCTCTTCACATGTATCAGTTAAAGCCAATACTGTTATCGGTGATGACTGCAACATCTACCAACACGCAATTCTAGGAGAGATTCCTCAAGATTTAAAATTCGGAGGAGAAAAAACATTCCTTGAGATCGGTGACAGAACCACAGTCAGGGAATGTTGCACACTAAATCGCGGGACGACTGACCGAGGTAAAACTTCAATTGGAAGTGATGTTTTGTTGATGGCGTATGTTCACATAGCACACGACTGCATCATTGGTGATAGAGTGATTTTAGCCAATACTGTTCAACTCGGTGGACATGTTACTTTGGGCTATCATGTTACAGTTGGAGGAATGACACCAATCCATCAGTTTTGTAAAGTTGGTGACCATGCATTTGTTGGTGGTGCTTATAGAGTAGTGCAAGATGTTCCACCATATATTCTTGTTTCTGGTGAACCACTTCGCTATGGTGGAACCAATGTTATCGGTTTGCGCCGTCGTGGATTTTCACAAGAAACACGAAGTCTAATTAAAAAAGCATACAGATATATTTATCGCTCTGGATTAAACTTCTCTCAAGCTATAGAATCCATCAAAACTGAGTTAGAACAAACTTCAGAAATTCAAAACATACTCAATTTCATTGAAAACAGTGAACGCGGACTTGTTTAATCGGTTACAGAATTTTTCGTTCTTTCTAATTCTATGCTTCTCTTTTGTGTTTTCTTCAGAAAAAGAAATTGCAACACAATATTCACAAATTTTTAATCAACCATTAGAATTCTCAAATATCTCAATTTCAACATCAATTCAATATTCTGAAAACCAATTTAGAAACAGCATCAGTTCTGTTTGGTGGCCATCGCCAAATCTGTTTCTTTCAGCGGGAATTTCACCCAATAAATCGAATAATGATATAAATCTATATTATCAATCGTCTATAGGTTATACACCTGAATGGACATTTTCCGAAAAACTAAATTCTACAATTTCAATGGGGATGCACCGTTACAGATTTTCTGATATTGGTAATTACCGTTGGTATCATTTTGCGATTCTTGAATCTGCAAATTTATATGAGTTTGAATGGAACCTAAATTGGATTTATCTTTTTGATTCTAATTGGAAACATCATCAATTTCAATGTGAAGTTGCAAAAACTATTAAAGATATATATCGAATTCATTTTGGGATTAATACACAATTGGTAGATAAAATAGTTATCACTCCATCACTCAAAATTTCTTTAGTACTATGAAATATATTGGAATTTTAGGTTCAACAGGGTCAATTGGAACTCAAACTTTAGAAGTGGTTAGTCGCCAGCCTAATGATTTTAAAATTGAATATTTATCCTCCAACAGAAATGTAAAACTTCTTTCAGAACAAGCAATTCAAACAAACGCATCAACTGTTTGTATTGCTGATGAATCTTGCAAAGAAGAATTACAACATTTGCTGAAAGGAAAATCTGTTGAAATTCTCGCAGGTAGAAATGCACTTATCGAGCTTGCAGGAAACAATTCCGTTGATTTAATGGTAAATGGATTAGTCGGTGCACCCGGAATGGAACCTACTGTTTCAGCAATTCGCTCGGGAGTAGATGTTGCACTATCCAACAAAGAAAGTTTAGTGATGGCTGGAGAATTGATAAATTCGCTTCTCGTAAAACACAATGTAAAACTCTATCCGATAGACAGCGAACACAGTGCGATTTGGCAATGTTTGGTTGGTGAAGATGTTTCGCAAATCTATCGTCTGATTCTAACCGGTTCAGGTGGTCCATTTAGAAGTAGACCTATTGAGGAATTTTCATCCATAACAAAAGCAGAAGCACTGAATCACCCTAATTGGGATATGGGTCCAAAAATCACTATTGACTCCGCAACAATGATGAACAAAGGTTTGGAAGTCATTGAAGCACATTGGTTGTTTAAAATACATCCAGAAAATATTGATATTGTAGTGCATCCACAATCTATCATTCATTCGATGGTGGAGTTTATGGACGGTTCTACAAAAGCACAATTGGGACTTCCAAGCATGAAAATCCCAATTCAATATGCACTGAATTATCCAAACCATACTGGAACTAAATGGGATAATTTAGATTTAACCCAAATCGGAAAGTTAACTTTTGAAAAACCTGATATTCAGAAATTCAAATGTATTAGTTTGGCTTATGAAGCTTTGAAGTCGGGCGATTCCTATCCGGTAGTTTTGAATGTTGCAAATGATTTGATTGTTCAAGCTTTTCTCGATGAGAAAATCGGTTTTACAGATATCCCGATCTTAATCGAATCTGCTATGAACTCACACGAAATTATAAAGCAACCAGATTTGGAAGCCATCGAATTTTTAACCGATTGGACAAAGCAATTTGCAGAAAATAAAATTAGAAAGAATTTATAGTGGTTACTTTATTGTCATTTATCTTTGTTATTGGAGTCTTGGTTTTTGTACACGAACTAGGACATTTTCTCGCAGCAAAATCAGTTGGAATGAAAGTTGAAAAGTTCTATCTCGGTTTCAACCTATTCGGTTTGGGACTAAAGAAAAAATGGGGTGATACCGAATATGGAATAGGTTTGTTCCCACTTGGGGGATATGTAAAAGTTGCCGGCGTAATTGATGAAAGTATGGACGATTCAACAACAGGAGAACCGTGGGAATTTCAATCTAAAAATGCACTCCAGCAAATTTGGTTTATGTCCGCCGGCGTGATTATGAATATAGTTTTGGCAATCATTTTATTTACAACAATTACTTTCAAAATGGGAATTGGCGAACCAAATCCACAGCCGATAATCGGACAAATTCTATCACCAAAAGAGTCTCCTGCTCCGGCTCATCAACTCGGATTAGAAGAGGGTGATAGAATTTTACAAATCAACGGTACTTCTGTTGATTCTTGGGAAGATATGACTGATATAGTCCATAATTTACCAGAAACGATGATTCATGTAAAATGGCAAAGAGGTGTATTAGAATTTGAAGATTCAGTGAAAACCATATCAACAGAAATGGTAATTGATGGCAAAATCAAAACTCTCGGAATGATAGGCATCTCTCCAGAAATCATTATGCACGATGCAACTTTTGCTGAATCCATTTCTTCTGGATTTACAAGAACTTTTGTGTGGTTAAATTTAACAATAGAATCTATCAGTATGTTGATTACAGGTGAAGCGTCGTTTGACGATGTTGGCGGACCTGTGATGATTGCAAAAATTGCAGGAGAATCGGCTCGCGCAGGTATTTGGACATTGTTCAATTTAATGGCAATTATCAGCATCAATTTAGCATTGCTGAATATCCTTCCCATTCCAGGTCTTGATGGGGGTCATATCATCATCGCTTCTATTGAAGGATTATCTCGACGAAAACTCCCTGCAAAAGTCAAAATGGGTGTTCAACAATTCGGCATGTTACTACTACTAATTCTATTCATGTTTATTATGGTGAACGATATATCGAGATTGTTTTAGTTGTGTGTGTATGTAAATTATAATATATGGTTACTTATGAACAAAAGTCTGATAAAATGAGAAATAATAAAATTGCAATTTTAATTG
>CAZSJY010000032.1:0-21800 GCA_964607375.1 uncultured bacterium | reverse complement strand
AGGAATTTCTATGGAAGGTGATTTGCTTGATTTGGCTGTTAAAGCGGATATCATCAACAAGACAGGTTCATGGTTTTCATATAAAGAAAATAAAATCGGGCAAGGTCGTGAAAATGTGAAACGATATTTAAAAGAAAATGATACAGTCAAAAAAGAAATTGCAAAATTAGTTAGAGGTTTTCTTGGGATGGATACTGAGTAAGGGAGTGATGGACAAGAGGAGAGTTGGAGTCATGGAGAATCCAAATTTCTAATTAACCTAATTTCTAAATAATTATCAAATGCCAAAAGCAAATAGCCAACTACTAAAGGCAAAACAGAAAGGGATTTAATATGGCAATGTCAACGTATTATATGTTTGGTAAGTATTCTGTAAAAGCTATTGGAAAGATTTCACCTAGTAGAACAGATGAGTGCACAAAGGTAATTGAAGATTTTGGTGGAGAAATCCTTTTGATGCATGCTTTGTTAGGGCAACATGATTTAGTGTTTATTGTCAATTTTCCTGATAATGAATCTGCACTAAAAGCATCACTTGTTCTTACAAGAATCACAGGAATTGCATTTTCAACTGCACCAGCAACTTCAGTAGATCACTTTGACAAAGTAGTAAAGAGTTTATAGAAGAAAATCTCCAAGTTATTTCTATAAATATCGTCTAATTTCTGCTTTTGCAAGAATGAGATCTTCTCGTTCGATATTTAGTATGTTAGCAATTTTCTTTATAGTGTGATGTTCTAGATAATGTAAATCTCCGTCAGAGTAAGCAACCTCATAGATGCTTTTAACAAATTCTATTTTATCTTCTTTATCGAAAGCTTCATTTACAATTCGACCATATTCGAAAAGTCCTACTGAATCTCTCATTATTGCTTGAGTTGAATTGATTAGTATGTTTACTTCGTTTTCGTTCAATTCAAAATAGAATTTAACTATGTCCTTTACAGTATCAATCTCTTTTATTTCAAGTATTTCATCTGCATCTGCAACACTTAAAAGTAAAGCTGTGCAGGCAGTTTGATAGTTTAGAATATCTTGTTGTTTCATTAGTTTTGTAACCTTTTACTTTTTATGTTGTCAAATTTATGAAAAATGAATAATAAGGAGTAAAAATGACTGAGAATCTTACAAAAGAAGACTTTTTGAAAAAAGTATTTAATTTTGAAAATAACAAAGATTGGAAATTTGATGGTGATTTACCTTGTATAATTGATTTTTGGGCAGATTGGTGCGGACCTTGCAAAATGCTAGGACCCATTTTAGAAGAACTTTCCGAAGAATATAATGGTAAAGTAAATTTCTATAAAGTAAATACTGAGCAAGAACAAGAATTAGCTAGCGCATTCGGAATTAGAAGTATCCCATCGTTATTGTTTGTTCCGAAAGATGGCAAACCTCAAATGTTAACAGGAGCTTTACCAAAAGAAGCTTTCCATAAAGCGATTGAAGATGTATTTAACATTCTTCCTAAAGTAAAAGTAAACTAAGTTCACTTACTTGAATAAAAAAGCCTTCTAAAAGAGGGCTTTTTTTGTTTTTTATCATCCATTAACAAAACACCTCTATTATTTCGTAACTTTCATAACTTAGTTTTATATAACAAATGAAGATAATCAAGACATATCCAAATAGTTTAGGTGAAATGATTGGGCTAAAACCCGGTGATCATCTAATTAAAATCAACGGAAAAAAAGTCCGTGATGATATTGATTATCAATTCCGAATTACTGAAGAATTTCTCACATTAGAAGTCCAAATTGACGGTGAAAACCAAATTATAGAAATAGAAAAAGAGTACGATGACGATTTAGGAGTAGAATTTGAAGAATTCAAAATTCGAATGTGTGCTAATAAATGTGTATTTTGTTTTTCCGACCAAAACCCTAAAGGAATGAGACAATCACTCTATTTTAAGGACGGAGATTATCGGTTATCGTACTTACACGGTCATTATATCACGCTTACCAATATGGGTAAAAATGATTTGACTCGCGTAGTTGAACAGCGATTATCACCATTGTATATTTCGGTGCATTCAACAGAACCTGAGCTTAGAAAAAAGTTATTTCTATACGGAAAAGACGATCAACTATTGCATAAGATAAAATTTCTTGCAGAAAACGGAATTGAAATGCACACTCAAGTTGTATTAATCCCAAATGAAAATGATGGAATTCATCTTCAAAATACTTTAGATGATTTATATCAATTTTATCCTCAAATTAAGAGTGTATCAATTGTTCCTGTTGGATTGACAAAGTATCGTGAACACTTGATGCAAATCGAAAATGTTTCAAGAGAATATGCAATAAAAATCGTGAATTTGTCTCAAGAATATTTACAAAAGTACATAACTTCTGATGATCAACCATTTCTACTATTCTCTGACGAGTGGTACATTTTGTCAAATAGTCCATTTCCAAAAAGATATGATTTTGGTGATATCGATTTAGTTGAAAATGGGGTAGGGCAAGTTAGTCAGTTCTTGGATAACTTTAAGAAAGAGAAATCATCCCTTCCGGCGAGTTTTGAACAACCTACAGAGTTTACTATATTTACTGGAACATTGATAAACGAAATTTTTAATAAAGAAGTGGGAGAATATCTCAATTCCATTCCAAATTTATCGGTTAATATTGTACCGATAATTAATGATTTCTATGGTCATTCAGTTACTGTCACTGGACTGTTGACTGGGAGAGATATCATCTCTCAACTCAAAGAAAGAAAATTAGGGAGTGCAGTTTGGACCACTTACAGAATTTTAAATGATGATGGATCAAAAACTTTGGACAATATCACTTTGGGAAATATGACATCACAATTGGGCGTTCCCGTTAATGTATGTCAAGATAGTATTTTAGAAATATTTGAAAGGAATATCGTTGGCTGAACCTACAATAGCAATCCTAGGAAGACCGAATGTTGGAAAATCTACTTTATTTAATCGATTAGTCGGGAGACGACACTCGATAGTTTCACCAGTTGAAGGTGTTACTCGAGATCGTATTTTTGGTAAATTTGAGTGGACAGGGCAAAAATACAATGTAATCGACACCGGAGGATATTTACCAGATTCCAAACATCAAATAAACAAAGCTGTAAGGCAACAAGCTGAAATTGCAATTGAAGAAGCGGATTTGCTTATTTTATTAGTTGATGGAAAAGCAGAAATTACTTCAAGTGATAGATATTTATCTGAGTTAGTTCAAAAATCTAAGAAACCCTACTTATTGGTGGTCAATAAAATTGATGATGGTGTTCACGAAGTAGCACAATATGGATTTTATGAGCTTGGATTAGGAGAACCGATGTCAATTTCAGCAGCATCTGGAAGGAATTTTGGGGATTTTCTTGATGAAATTTCTGCATTACTTCCTGCAGATAATTTCAAAACAGATAAAGATTCTGACTCCATCGATCTTGCCATTATTGGAATGCCCAATGTCGGTAAATCGTCACTGATGAATGCACTATTGCAAGAAGAGAAATCTATCGTAACTGAAATTGCAGGTACAACTCGAGATTCTGTTGATTCATTTATAAAATACTATGGAAAAACAATTCGCTTGATTGATACTGCTGGATTACGTAGAAAAGCCAAAGTTGGAGATTCTATTGAATATTACAGCTCAGTTCGAACTTATCGAGTATTAGAAGAGTGTGATGTTGCAGCAGTATTAGTGGATGCAGATAAAGGTTTTGATGCCCAAGATAAAGGCATTGTTAGAGATGTGATAAATCAAGGTAAAGGACTTATTCTTGTTGTGAATAAGTGGGATAAAATTGAAAAAGATACCGATACAGCAAAACAGTATTTAGAGGAAATCCAATACGAATACAAATCAATAGAACACTATCCGGTTATTTTTATTTCTATTCATCAAAATAAAAGAGTAAGAAAAGTTCTTGAAGTTGCTTTACAAGTTTATGAAAATCGAAACCGGAGTATTAAAACATCATCAATTAATGAATTTGTAGAAATAGCAACAAAACAGTATCCACCTCCTGCTGTAAGTGGTAAACACTTGAAAATCAAATATGCTACTCAAGTACATAACTCCCCTCCTGTATTTGCCTTTTTTACTAATTTCCCTAAATTGTTTCCTGTAAACTATAAAAGGTATCTTGAAAATCAATTTAGAAAACATTTTGATTTCAAAGGTGTGCCAATAAAAATATCATTCAGGAATAAATAATGAAGTATTTGTTATCATTGGTGGCTGTAGTAGCATTTCTTTTTAGTGATCAGTATAATAGAAGTTGTTTCCCTGAAACCGAAGAAAATTACAGCTTAGACAGAATTGTTCTACCAGATTGGGATCAAACTTCACTTTCTCCATCTGGACATTTTAGAATATTCTACAAAGTTACAGGAGTTAACGCACCTGATTTGACAGATAATAATGAAAACTCAATCCCAGACTATATTGATGAGGTTGGAATCGCTGCGGATTATACTCGAGGTGTTTTGCTTTCAATGGGATATGATCCCGAACCTTCACCATATTATGATGGACATGATGGATATTACGGAATATTTATCAGCAATCGTGGTAGCTACAAATATGGAGTTAACCTTCCCGATGGTCACATAGAAATTGATAATGATTATTCATCTGGTTATTACACAACTGGTTTACAAGCGATGAGATTAACAGTAGCACACGAATTTTTTCACGCAGTCCAACGCGGATATAGACAACCCAATAGTGATATTTACTTCTATGATATGTCATCAACTTGGATAGAAGATGTGATTGTTCCCGATGGTAATGATTATTTAGAATGGACCGATGACTTTTTCAATAATCCTGAGAAGAGTATTGAAGATACAGATGGATACAGTATTGCTTTATTTGGTCATTATCTAAGTTCTCAATACGACAATGTAGATGATGAAACTCAGAGTGTAATTATTCGCAAAATGTGGGAAGATTACGAAAATGGTGGTTCTGCTTATTATGCAATGGATGATGTTTTGTCAGATTATTTAAGTTCATTTAATGATGCTTGGTTAGAATTTACCGCCTTAAACTTCTTCAATGGAATTGATGAACAATTTTATTATTATGAAGACCAAGCACAAGCAGATGCAATAGAACTATCCACACAATGGTTAGATGAGGAGGTCAGCTTGAATTTATCATTGGATAATGCATCGGTTTCAATTGAATCTTTCCGAATGTTGAATGAGCAAAATGCAATTTTAAATATCATTCACAATCACAGCAATTACTTAGGAAATTGGATTATACTTGGCAACAATATTGAAGATAACGCAGTGATTGAAGCAAGAGATGGAACAACAAATCAACTCCATAAATATGATGAAATACATTTTGTTTACAGCAGAAATCCTAATTATTATTCGATGGAAATATCATTGACTGTAACTCCAATATTTGCCCCTGTATCTCCTGAGAATTTAGTAGTTTATCAAATTGATCATTCCTCTATTAAGTTGATCTGGGAGCCATCACCTGGTCCTGGGGATACCTTGTCCTATGAGATTTATCGTAATGATGATTCATTATTTTCTACTATAGATAGAACTTTCTTTGATACTACTTTTGAAGTAGATACTGGTTACACATACGAAGTTAGAGTAGTTAGTGAAAATGGTTCATCAGAATTTTCTAACTCAGTTTCGATTACTACTTGGCCTTCTATAGATGATATTGATGAAAATACAATAATATCTGTTTATCCAAATCCTTTTGTGGTTGTAGAACATTCCATACAACACCTGTTACTGGACTCCAAAACTGATTCCGAAAATGTTATTTGTGAAGTATTTAATCTTAAAGGGCAAAAAGTTTATTCGGAAAATATCCCTTTTCTTGAACAGGGAAGGCAGAGGATGCCGATTTCGTTTTACCAAAATCAGAATTTGCCATCTGGAATTTATTTGATAAAACTTCGCAAAAATGGATTTGTAATTGGAACGCAAAAAACTATTCTCTTAAGATGACCAAAAAGTTATATACAATCCAGTCTACTTATGCAGGAGAATACAAAGATAGAGGTTCAAAATTTCTATCATTTGTGCATCCAACATCTAACCTTGATGAATATCGTTCGAAACTAACACGGTATAAATTAGAACATCCAAAAGCGAATCATGTTTGTAATGCATATCGATTTTACAATGAAGACAGAGTTGAGGAATTTGCTTCTGATGATGGGGAACCTAAGAATAGTTCTGGTCCCCCAATTTTGCATACTCTACAAAGAAATAATTTAATTAATATATCTTGCTTTGTTGTTCGATATTTTGGTGGTACCAAACTTGGTATTCCAGGACTTATTAATGCTTATACAAAATCCACAGAAGATTCACTGGATGGATGCAAGTTTGCATTGTGGCAACCAATGTTAAAGTTAACTATAAAGCATGAGTACGAACATACTCGGTTTGTAGAATCGATTATCAATCAGTTCGATGGGGAAGTAGTTAAGCAGAATTTTGATACAGATGTGACCACAATTTTGAGTTTGCCCAAAGCGAAAGCCATAGAATTTGATAAAACCCTATTTGAAAAAAGTTCAGGTAAACTAAGAGTAGTACTTTAATTTCAATATTTCTAATAATTTCATTTCACAATACAGTATTATTTCATATATTAGACCGACTGGTCGGTATAGATATTTAGGAGTTTATGGCAACGAACAAATCAAAAGAAGAAAGACAGCATCAAATACTTGAAGCGGCATTGAAAGTGTTTGTAAATAAAGGATACTCTGATACTCGAATGAGCGATATAGTCGAGAAATCTGGGTTAAGTAAGGGAGCAATCTATCATTATTACAATAGCAAAAGGGATTTGTTTCTCTCGCTAATTGACCACTGGGAAACTCATACATTTCCAGATTTCTATACTAAAGATGATGAGAAACCAGCATCAGAGGTTCTTCGTAGTTTTGTAGCTGTAATAATAGAGACTTTTCAAAACAGGAAATATGTATTTCTTGCAGAATTGGAATTTTGGGCTTTATCAAATCGCGATGAAGAGGTTCGTCATCGTACTAAAAAGTTGTACGAAAAGATTTTGAAATTATTTGAAATAGTTCTGGAAAAAGGGATTGAAACAGGTGAATTTGCTGGAATCGATACAAGAAAATCTGCCATGGCAGTAATGACATCTTTGCAAGGAGTAATTTGGTTTACGATTTTCGAACATCAAGACTTCACAATGGAAGAATATTTATACGATGTAATCGATCGAATGATTATAGGTTTCAAACAACCATTATAAATTTGGAGTATAAATGAAAAAAGGTGCTAGTTTTCTAATAACAAGTGTTGATAAAGGAAAAATATTTTCAAAAGAAAATTTCTCTGATGAACACATTATGTTTAATGAAGCTGTGAGTGAATTTGGAAGAGAAAGAATTTTACCACTTAACAACGAATTAAGTGTGTTTAATACAGAATTGACTCGTGAAATATTTTCTGAAATGGGGGAGTTGGGATTTCTAGCTGTCGATTTTCCTGAAGAATACGGTGGTTTAGCACTAGATAAAGTGACAACTCTTATTGTAGCAGAGAAATTGATGACAGGAGGAAATGCTTCTATTTTAGTCACATTATCAGACCATACTGGAATTGGTACTTTACCAATTATTTGGTACGGAAACTCTGATCAAAAAGAGAAGTATCTACCAAAATTAGCATCCGGAGAATGGATGGGTTCGTTCGCTTTAACTGAATCTGAAGCTGGTTCAGATGCCCTTGCTGGGAAAATGACTGCACAACTAAACGAAGATGGAACTCACTTTATTCTTAACGGGACTAAAATATTTGTTACTAACGGTAGCTGGACAGAAGTTTGTGTAACATTTGCTAAAGTGGATGAGAAATTTACAGCATTTATAATAGACAAAGATTGTCCTGGGTGGGTGGTAGGTCCTGAGGAGCATAAATTAGGTATAAAGGGATCATCAACATGCACATTTTTCTTTGAAGACTGTAAAGTCCCTATTGAAAATGTTTTGGGAAAAGTAGGTCAAGGTGCAGCGATTGCATTTGATGTTCTTTATACTGGAAGGTATAAACTCGGTGCAACTACAATGGGTGGTTCAAAATATGTTGTAAATACTGCCATTGAATATGCACTTGAACGCGAACAGTTTAATCACCAAATTACTGATTTTGGTATGATCCGTAGAAAGTTTGCTGATATGGTAGTTAAATCTTGGGAAGCAGATACAGTCATATACTCTACAGCCGGAGCTATTGACGAGGCGATGGAGAAAATTCCTCGAAGTGATAAAGCATATTATAAGATTCTGCAAAAAGTGATTGAAGATCACGGGATTGAAGCGTCTATATCCAAAATAGTTGGATCAGAAGCATTAGCGCATAATGTTGATGAAGGGGTCCAAATTTTCGGTGGAGCGGGGTTTATAGAGGATTATCCAATTGCAGGAATGTATCGAGATGAGCGAATCAATCGTATTTTTGAAGGTACAAATGAAATTAACCGATTACTAATTGGTGGGACTTTGCTTAAAAAAGCAATCCTTGAAGAAATACCAATTCGTGAAATGATTTCTGAACGAACAAAAAACTGGATACCAAAATTAGATATTTCGAAAGATGATCCATTATATAAAGAAGCACTTATTGTTGAATTCTTAAGGACATTGTTATTGCATAATCTCAATGAGCTAATACTGAAATTTGGACAAGATTTAAAGAACGAACAATGGGCGTTAGAACATTTAGCAAATATGATCATTTCTCTAGCGATTATGGATAATGGGTTGAAGAGATATTTCAATTTACCGGAAAATTATCCACATAAAGAAACTGTTGTTGATATTCTCATAGCTTCAATCGGATCAAATTCCAGCAAGATACATCAATC
Source organism: uncultured bacterium (assembly GCA_964607375.1). Taxonomy (GTDB): domain Bacteria; phylum Fidelibacterota; class Marinisomatia; order SCGC-AAA003-L08; family JACNLC01; genus JACNLC01. The sequence goes on along the minus strand of CAZSJY010000032.1, from coordinate 12,927 downwards.
TACAAAAGAAATTTATAGTTGGCTATTTGATGAAGTAACAGTCCAAAATCGTTTAAGTGAGATTAACAAAAAAATGGATGAATTGAAATATTATCCTAAGGTAATTACAGCTAAACAGAGGATAGCTGATAAACTGGTTCAACTAAAACAATACTTTTTAGATTAAAGGAAATAACAATGGAAAAATATTCAGTAATTATAGATGGTTCTAGAAGTCCTGTTGGAATTAAGAACGGTAAACTAATTGGAATACGCCCTGTTGATTTAACAGCTCAAGTAATCAAGGGTTTGTTTGCTAAAAAACCGAATGTAAAACCTGAAATGGTCGAAGATGTTGTTTTGGGTTGTGCATTTCCTGAGGGCAACCAGGGGATGCTTGCCGCAAGAGGAATTTCTGTTTTATCCGGAATTCCTAAAGAAGCTGGTGCTAAAGTAGTTAATCGTTTTTGTGGATCATCTATGGATGCTCTTCACCAACTAAGTCAAGCTACTAGTATTGGTGATATTGATGTTGGAATTGCCTGCGGTGTAGAAGATATGTTTGGAGTTCCGATGGGTGGTTATAATCCAGCGTTTCATCCAGATTTATACAAAATGGGTTTGTATATGGGAATGGGGGAAACTGCAGAAAATCTTGCAAAAGATTTGGATATTTCTAGAGTTGATCAAGAAGAATTTTCTATTCAATCTCATAAAAAAGCATTGGATGCCATTCAAAATGGTCGGTTTGATAATGAAATTATTCCAATTGAACATAATGGACAATTAGTTCAACAGGATGAAGGACCTCGTGAACCAGATGTTGAGAAAATTAAATCACTATCACCTGCGTTCGATGCGAATGGAACAATTACTCCTGCTACTTCTAGTCCAATTTCAATTGGAGCATCTGCAGTATTAGTTATGAGTAACACAAAAGCTAAAGAGTTGGGTTTGAAACCTGAGTTCAAAATTGTAAGCAGAGCAATCGCTGGAGTAGATTGGACAAGAATGGGTTCTGGTCCTCTTCCTGCAACTGAAAAAGCATTAACAAAAGCCGGGTTAACAATGGAAGATATTGATGTTATTGAACTTAATGAAGCTTTTGCCGCTCAATCCTTGTATGTCATTCATAAAGGTGGGTGGGACATCAACAAAATAAATTTGAATGGAGGAGCTATTGCTATTGGACATCCATTAGGATGTTCTGGAACTCGAATTTTAGTTACATTGATGAATGTAATGAAACAACAATCGGCTCGGTATGGATTAGCAACAATGTGCATCGGCAGCGGGCAAGGAATTGCAACTATAATCGAAAGAGTTTAGTTATGGATAAACTTCAAATTAACAAGGTAGCCATATTGGGATGTGGAGTGATGGGTAGCCAAATTGCGGCTCATTTCAGTAATGCGAAAATTCCTGTATTTGCGTTTGATATCAATCAGGAAGTTGCTGAAAAGGGAATTGCCTTCAGCGAGAAGTTGAAGCCAAATCCATTTTATAATCCAAAATCTATAGAGTTAATTACACCATTAAATTATGATGATCACATCGAAAAAATATCTGAATGTGACTGGGTAATTGAGGTGATAGCTGAACGGTTGGATTGGAAAAATCTACTTTACCAAAGAATTTTACCCCATTTGAAAGATGATGTGATTGTTACCTCGAATACTTCTGGGATTTCTTTAGCGGAGTTAACTCAAGAATTGTCAATTGACATTAGGGAGAGATTTTTTATAACCCACTTCTTCAATCCTCCTCGATATATGAAATTAGTCGAGGTAATTCAATCTAAATACAACAATTCTGAAATGATTAGTTTTGCAGTTAAATTTCTTGAGGAAGTTTTGGGAAAAGGTGTAGTCTATGCAAAAGACACACCAAATTTTGTTGCGAACAGAATTGGAGTTTTTGGAATGATGGCAACATTAAATGCTGCACAGAAATACAAATTAACAATCGAAGATGTTGATGCTTTAACGGGTACACTAATTGGCAGACCCAAAAGTGCAACATTTAGAACTGCTGATGTGGTTGGCTTAGATACATTGGCATTTGTAGCCCAAAATGCATTTGATAAATGTGAAGATGATGAGCAAAGAGAGATGTTTGAATTACCAGATTATCTTAAAAAGATGATAGAAAACAGATGGCTTGGGCAAAAATCTGGTCAAGGATTCTATAAGAAAATTGGGAAAGGAAATATTCATTCTTTAGATTTAGATTCGTTAGAATACTCACCACAAAGCAAAAAACGATATCCTGGAGTAAGAATTGCTCGTGAAAATACAAAACTTGATGGTAAAATTCACGCATTAGCCTACGCTAATGATACATCAGGTAAATTCACTTGGGATGTGATTTCCGATACTCTAATCTATTCTGCAAATCGTTTGATTGAAATTACCGATAATATCGTCAATATCGATAGAGGGATGCGTTGGGGATTTGGATGGGAGAGTGGTCCGTTTGAACTTTGGGATATTATCGGACTTGAAAAATCGTTAAACAAAATGAAGCAAGAAGGAAAACATATCCCAACCTGGATTCAGCAAATGATAAATGATGGAATTACAAAATTCTATAAATTTATTGATGGAGTGGAATGTCTTTATTGTCCGACAGAAAGGAAGTATAAGCAAATACCCATACATCCAAAAAGTAGAACATTTAGATTATTGAAGAGGTCTGGTGGTTTGATAAAACAGAATTGGTCAGCGTCGGTTATAGATTTGGGTAATGAAGTAGCAGGAGTTGAATTCCATTCTGTTTTGAATTCTGACTTGAACCCGATTGATGGCTCAATTATGGAAACTCTGCAATGGGCTAAAAATTGGGTAGAGGATAATAATTTCAAAGGGCTGGTGATTTCTAGCGATAGTAATCATTTTTCTGCTGGTGCAAATTTGAATCTTATTCTTAATTCTGCAATGCGTAAAGATTGGGGTGAAGTTGAACTTTTAAGCAAAAGTATGCAAGATGTACTTCAAGAACTCCGTTTCGCACCATTTCCGGTTGTTTCTGCTCCATTTGGAATGGTCCTTGGTGGTGGTTACGAAATAATTGGTGCTTGTGACAGAATTGTATCATCCGCAGAATTATACTGTGGTTTGGTTGAGGTCGGAGTAGGTTTAATCCCTGGCGGTGGAGGAAACCTACGGATGATACTCAATCTTACAGACAAAATGGCTCCGGCTCGTCCAGGTCCATTCCCAATTTCAATGAAAACTTTTGAAGCAGTTGGGTTTGCGAAAGTATCCAGTTCTGCAAAGGAAGCTCAAGCACTTGGATATTTAACTAAGAATGACAAGATAGTTATCAATCGAGATTTTATTTTGTCGGAAGCAATTTCTGAAGTATTATTAATGTCAGAAAACTATTTACCACCTGAATATAGGGAAGATATTATTCTGCCGGGTATAGATGGTCGTTTGGTAATAGAATCTTCGATAAAAGATTTTCTGAAAGCTAAAAAAATTAGTAAACACGATGCATTAATTGCTGAAAAGTTAGCTTTTGTGCTTACAGGAGGTGAAAAGGGGGGGACGCTATCTCCAATTGATGAACAATATTTATTGGACATCGAGCGAGAAGTATTTGTAAGTTTATGCGCAGAGCCAAAGAGTATCGATAGGATTCAGCACATGCTTAAAAAGGGGAAACCATTGCGAAATTAACTTTGATTTCTAAATGATATTTAAACTCTGATATTATCCTAGTTCTGCTAAGATTTTATCCAATTTCTTCGATCAAGTAAGATCATTCTGTTTATTTATAATCCAACAGAGCGATGTTATTTTTACAAATACTATCAAGATTCTGTCTAGGTAGGTAGTTAATTGACTCAGCTATTTTATTTACGAAAAAACACTCTTTTAATAATTGATATTCTTCATAAATTTAACCCTGTAATTAGTTGCAGATTTATCTATATAGAATCAATAATAAAATCACATATAAAAAGATAGAATATGGCACATATAAAAATTAAAAAAGGTCACAATATTCGAATTTCAGGACAGCCAAAAAAGGTGGTTCTAGAAGCAATTCAATCGACTCAGTTAAAAGTAATTCCATTAGATTATAAAGGAATTAAACCAAAATTAATGGTTAAAGTAGGTGATGAAGTAAATATTGGTACACCACTATATTACGATAAGTTGCAACCGACGGTAAAGTTTTCATCACCCGGTAGTGGAACGATTTCAGATATCAAGTATGGTGAAAGAAGACGGATTGAAGAGATTGTCATTTCATTAGAAGACAAAGAAGAATTTGAAACTTTCAAAAAGTATGATGAATCTGAAATTACCGTACTTAATTCAGACGACATTAAAGGACAACTTCTGGCTTCTGGATTGTGGGTAGCCATTCGCCAGCGTCCCTTCTCAAAAATTGCAAATCCTGAAACTACACCGAAATCAATTTTTATCTCAGCTTATTCAACTGCCCCATTGGCACCAAGTCAAGAGTACTTGTTAGCAGAAAATGTTGAAGGATTTCAGTCTGGGCTTAACATTCTTTCAAAACTAACATCGGGAAAAGTGAATTTAGTCATTGATAAAAAATCAAACTTTGAACCATTTGTCAATGCGAAAAATGTAGAGATACATACAGTTAGTGGTCCACATCCTGCAGGAAACGTTGGAATCCACATTCATCATATCGACCCGATAAAACAGGGAGATGTAGTCTGGGTGGTGTCTCCGCAAGATGTTAAAGCGATTGGAGAATTATTCTTAACAGGAAAATATCCAACTACCAAACTCGTTGCAGTTGGTGGAAGTTGTGTTGAAAAACATCACTACATTAGAACAAGACGAGGTGCGGTAATCGGTGATTTATTGAAGGATAATCCTGCAAAAGACGATGTGCGAATTATTACTGGAGATGTGTTAACCGGTAGAAAAACTACAATTGACAGTTCAGTAGGATTTTATGATGAATTGATAACTATAATACCTGAAGGGCGAAAAAGACGATTTATGGGATGGGCATTACCAGGATTCGACAGATATACACTATCTAATTCGTTTTTGTCCAAAATGACAGGAAACAAAGAATTCAGTTTAGATACTAATCAAAATGGAGGCGAGCGAGCGATTGTTCCATTTGGTAGTTGGGAGTCTGTTTTGCCTATGGATATTTTACCCACATTTTTGGTTAAAAGTATTTTGGCTCGCGATATCGAAGAAATGGAGAAACTCGGAATTTACGAATGCGATGAAGAGGACTTTGCACTTTGTGCATTTTCTTGTCCTTCTAAACTCGAAATTACAGAAATTATCCGACAAGGTCTGGAATTAATGGAAAAGGAGGGATAGCGAAATATGAAAATCTTACGAAAATTCTTGGATAAGATTGAACCAAAATTCCAAGAAGGTGGAAAGTTTGAAAAGTTATCCGCTCTTTATGAAATGACTGATACTCTGTTATTTACATCTGATAAAACTACTGAAAATGCTCCTCATATTCGCGACTCAATCGATTTGAAACGAGCAATGTTTATGGTGGTAGTTGCTTTAATTCCTGTAGCATTTTTCGGAATGTTCAACATCGGTTATCAAGATGCACTTGCACAAAATGAAACTCGGTCTTGGTTGGCTAATATTTTGTTTGGTGCAAGAGTATTTGTTCCGATTTTATTGGTTTCTTATTTAAGCGGTGGATTCTGGGAAGTTCTGTTTGCGACTGTCAGGAAACACGAAGTTAATGAAGGATTTTTCGTAACGGGATTGTTAATTCCGTTGATTGTCCCACCAACCATTCCATTGTGGATGGTAGCAGTTGCAACCAGTTTTGGCGTTGTAATTGGGAAAGAGATATTTGGTGGAACAGGTTTCAACATTTTCAATCCAGCGTTAGTAACAAGGGCATTTCTGTTTTTTGCATATCCTGGAGCCATTTCAGGTGATAGAGTGTGGATAACAGTTGACGGTGTAACCAAGGCAACTCCTCTTGCTACCTATGCAGCTGGAAACGAAACATCTCACACTTGGTTGGATATGTTTTACGGACTCATTCCAGGCTCCATTGGTGAAACATCTACGCTTATTATACTCATTTGTGGGTTATTTTTAGTACTTACCAAAATTGCAAATTGGAGAATAATTACTGGAATTCTAATTGGAATGTTTGGTTTGGCATATATCACTAATTTATTAGCTTCAGCGAGTAATAATCCGATGCTTGAGTTAACTCCGCAAATTCATTTGGTAGTAGGTGGATTTGCATTTGGAATGGTATTTATGGCAACCGACCCAGTATCAGCGGCTCAAACTAATTTGGGGAAATGGATTTATGGAATTATGATTGGTTCCTTAACCGTAATTATTCGTTCAATTAATCCAGCTTTTCCTGAAGGTATGATGTTGGCGATTTTACTCGGAAACGCATTCGCACCACTAATTGATTATTATGTGCTTCGAGGACACATCAAAAGGAGGCAAAAACGATATGCATAGTAATGCTTACACTTATAGATTTATCATCATTTTAACGGGAATTGCTGCTCTGTTGCTGTCGCTTGCGGCTACCGGTTTGAAAGATAGACAGGATTTCAATCGTGAAATTGATACTAAAAAGAATATTCTGAAAGTAGTCGATATATTAGAGAATAAAATGAAATCCTCTGAAGTTGAAGATTTATTCAATAAAAAAATCACTGAAAAATTCGTTACATCAGAGGGTATAGAAACGACAGATAATTCTCAATTGCAAGTTTTTGTCTATAGTGATGGAGAAATACCGGAAGGATACATTTTTCCAATTTCCGGTAAAGGATTGTGGTCAACTGTTAATGGGTTTATTGCATTGGAACCTGATTTGAATACTATCAAAGGAATCACATTCTACGAGCACGGTGAAACTCCAGGACTCGGTGGAGAAATTGAAAAAGAATGGTTCACTTCTCAATTCAAAACAAAAAAGATCTTCAATGATGAACAACTCGTATCGGTCAAGATTGCGAAAGGTGAACTTCAAAATGAGACTCCGCACGATGTGGATGGAATTAGTGGAGCAACTTTGACGACACAAGGTCTAAATGAGTTTATTTTGGAAGATTTGAAAAAATACATCAAATTTCTTAAGGGATAGATTATGGCGAGCAAAAATTTAAAAGTGTTTTCCGACCCGTTGAATGCTGATAATCCAATTACCAAACAGGTTTTGGGTATATGTTCAGCACTCGCGGTAACTGTAAAAGTGGATACAGCATTAGTTATGACAGCTGCATTAACTTTCGTTTTGGTTTTTTCTAATATCATTATTTCACTATTAAGAAACTTTATTCCAACAAAAGTTAGGATTATTGTATTTCTCACAGTGATTGCATCGTTAGTGATTTTAGCAGATCAAATTTTGAAAGCGTATTTGTTTGATATCAGCAAACAATTGTCAGTTTTTGTTGGATTGATTATCACAAATTGCATTGTGATGGGGCGAGCAGAAGCGTTTGCTACCCAAAACGGTGTGAAAGCATCCGCACTTGATGGTTTAGGAAATTCGTTTGGGTATGGCATAATTCTGATTTTGGTTGCGATGTTCAGAGAAATTCTTGGTAGTGGAACATTTTTCGGATTTACTGTTATTCCACAAGCCGCATATAATGCAGGATACGAGAATATGGGATTGATGTTACTAGCTCCCGGAGCATTTATTGTGTTGGGATTGATAATTTGGGTTCAACGGACCATAACTGGATACGTGGAGGAGTAAAATGGAGTTATTATCACACTATTTAAGTCTTGCAACAGAATCGATTTTTATTCAGAATATTCTGTTATCTTCATTTTTGGGGATGTGTTCGTTTTTAGCTATTTCAAAAAAAGTGGAAACTTCGTTTGGGTTAGGATTAGCAGTCATTTTTGTGAATGGAATTACGGTCCCCACAAATTGGCTAATTCGTAAGTATTTACTAGAACCGGGAGCATTAAGTTGGACAGGAATTGAATCACTTCAAAATATCGATTTGAGTTTTCTAACTTTTATCACATTCATTGCTACTATTGCAGCGATGGTTCAACTTGTAGAAATGGCACTGGATAAATTCAGTCCAACGCTTTACCAAGCATTGGGAATATTTCTTCCATTAATTGCTGTAAACTGTGCGATTTTGGGTTCATCACTGTTTATGGTTGAGAGAAATTACAATCTGGGAGAATCGGTTGTGTTTGGTGTAAGCGCAGGATTTGGATTTTTCCTTGCAATCATCACGATGGCTGCTATTCGATACAAACTCAAGTATTCCAATGTGCCTAACGGGCTAAAAGGTCTTGGTATAGCAATGATACTGACTGGGCTAATTTCGATGGCTTATATGTCTTTTTCCGGAATCAATTTATAAGAAAGAGTATTTATGATTTTTACTATTACAAGTGTAATTGTTTTTGTTTTTGTAATCGTGATGTTGGTTACAATTTTAAGTATTGCTGAAAAGAAATTGTTACCGCAAGGCGATATCAGAATTCTCATCAACGATGATGAGGATAAGTCTCCAACTCTTAAACCTGGCGGAACTTTATTAACCGCATTAACAAGTGAGAAAATATTTCTTCCATCAGCTTGTGGTGGTGGCGGAACTTGTGGAATGTGTACCTGTCAAGTAAAATCTGGTGGTGGAACTATCTTACCAACTGAATTGAGCCATATTTCTCGTGCTGATGCAAAAGATGATTGGCGATTGGCTTGTCAGGTTAAAGTTCGTGAAAATATGAATATCCACATTCCCGAAGAGATTTTTAATATCAAAAAGTGGGAATGTACTGTTCGATCAAATCATAATGTAGCGACATTTATCAAAGAGTTGGTTTTGGAATTACCTGCTGGTGAAAACCTCGATTTCAAAGCGGGTGGTTATATTCAGATTGATGTACCAACTTATGATATTTCTTTCAACGATATGATTATCGAAAGTGAGTACCGTGAGGATTGGGATAAATTTAATTTGTGGAATTTACATCATAAAAATGATGAACCGATTTTTAGAGCGTATTCAATGGCAAACCATCCTGCTGAAGGAAATATTGTAATGTTGAATGTTCGTATTGCAACTCCACCTCCAAAATTGTGGAATGAAGTTCCTCCTGGAATTTGTTCAACCTACATATTCAATCTAAAACCGGGAGATAAAGTGATGGTTTCCGGACCGTATGGTGAATTTTTTACAAAAGACACAGATAGGGAAATGGTATTTATTGGTGGTGGTGCAGGTATGGCTCCGATGCGTTCTCATATTTTCCATTTATTGAAAACAATGAACTCTGATAGAAAAATCTCATTTTGGTATGGTGCTCGATCGTTGAGAGAAATGTTCTATCACGACGAATTTTTAGCTCTGGAAAAAGAGTTCCCTAATTTCAGTTACAATGTTGCATTATCCGAACCGATGAAAGAAGATAATTGGGAAGGTCCAACAGGGTTTATACACAGCGTTCTTTATGAGAATTGCGTTAAAGACCACGATGACCCTACAGAAATCGAATATTATATGTGCGGTCCGCCATTAATGATTGACGCAGTTGATAATATGCTATATAATCTCGGCGTTGAACCTGAAATGGTTATGTATGATAAATTTTAATGGAAATTAAGTTGTTAAAACCTGAAATATTGAGAGCTCGATTGCAAAAGTCGGGCTTTCTTCTTTTAGGATTACTATTCTTTTTCGGATGCAATTCCACCACACCCGAAACAGTGCTCGTCGGAAAAACGATGGGAACAACTTATTCCATCCGTTTAGCTGGAATTTCGTTGCAAAACGAAGATACTGAAGAAGTTCAAGAAAAAGTAGATTCTGTGTTAAATGTTGTCAATCAGCAGATGTCAACTTATATTCCAACGAGTGAAATATCACGATTCAATAAAATGAAATCGAAAAAGGTTGTAGAAGTATCCAATGGGTTTTATGAAGTATTGGCAAAAAGTGTTGAGATTCATCAATTGACAGATGGTGCATTTGATATTACTGTTCATCCACTTGTGCAACTGTGGGGATTTGGAAATAAGCAAGCACGGCTTACACCTCCAAAAGATGTTAAAATTTCCGAGACATTAAAACGAATCGGAACTCAAAAACTTCTCATCAAAAATGATGGTATAATTGCAAAAACTGAAACTGATTTAGAAGTTGATTTGAGTGCAATCGCAAAGGGTTATGGAGTTGACTGTTTAATAGAATTATTGCAATCGTTAAATTTTCAAAATGTGATGGTTGAGATTGGGGGTGAAGTAAGATGTGTGGGACACAATAGTAGTGGTGATAAATGGAGAATTGGAATCGAATACCCGTCTAGTGAACATTTACCCAATCAAAGATTGTTGGATATTGTAAAATTTAATTCTAAAGCTATGGCAACTTCAGGTGATTATCGAAATTTCTTTGATTTTGATGGTAAGAGGTTTTCACATACCATCAATCCCAAGACGGGATATCCTGTGAACAACAATGTTGTGAGTGTAACCGTTATTTCTGATTTCTGTATGACGGCAGATGCACTTGCTACTGCTGTGATGGTTATGGGAAAAGAAGAAGGATTGCAATTTATCGAATCTATTGAAAATACAGAATGTTCAATTGTAGAATTTGATGCGGATGATGAAATGATAATTTCTCAAAGCTCCGGTTTTGAGAAATTATTGGATTAATTTATAATGTTGAATAATAGATTTCTTTGCGATTTAGCGACTTTGCGTGATGTTTTTGTTTTCACACTCTTTAGCTTCATCGGATTTACAAGAGCATTCTTCACCTGTGCCACTACACGAGGTGTTGAGCTGTTTGTTGGAGATTATTGTTCCAATACTTAAAAGCAATACAGCAACTCCAACCACAACAAGTGTTAATAAAATGGTCGTCATAATGGTTGAAAATTTATCAATTAATTGACAATAAAAGTAAAGACAAAACAATAATGAAGAGAAGTATTTTAAAGCTAGTATCATTTATGGTAATTCTAATTCCGAATTTAATGTTTGCTTCTGCTGGAGGAGAGCATAACCTTGGACAAGAGTTACCGCTATACAGCATTATTCCATTTGTAGGGATTTTGCTCTCAATTGCGATTTTGCCATTGGTTAAACCTCACTTTTGGCATCACAATTTTGGAAAAGTATCAGCATTTTGGGCTATGATGTTCTTAATACCATTTTGGCTATGGAAAGGTTCGCACGATACTACTTACGAGTTTCTACATGTGATGTTGCTTGAGTATATTCCATTTATAATTTTGTTATTGGCATTATTTACTGTTTCAGGTGGAATTCGTCTAAAAGGTTCGTTAGTAGGTTCACCTAAAGTTAATTTACTGATATTGATTATTGGGACAGCATTAGCATCGTGGATGGGAACGACAGGCGCGGCGATGTTATTAATTCGCCCGATTATTCGTGCTAACAAATGGCGGAAACACAATGTTCATGTTGTTATATTTTTCATTTTTCTTGTAGCAAATATAGGAGGTTCGCTAACTCCACTTGGTGACCCACCGCTATTTCTTGGTTTTTTACACGGCGTAAATTTCTTTTGGACAACCAAAGCGATGTTGGTTCCAATGTTGTTTACAGCAGCGATTTTATTGGTTGTGTTTTTTGTTCTGGACTCATTCTATTACAAAAAAGAGACCAATGTTCCGGATACTACCGGTGGAGAAAAGTTAGGTATAGAAGGAAGTATCAATTTTATTTTATTGTTGGGTGTAGTTGCATCGGTTTTGATGAGTGGTTTCTGGCATCCTCATAATGCAGGATATTCGATAATGGGAATTCACCTAGAGTTGCAAAATATTTTAAGAGATATACTCTTATTGTGCTTGACTGTTATCAGTTGGAAAATCACAAAAATAGAAATCAGAAAAGCCAATGGATATACTTGGTTTCCAATTTTGGAAGTAGCAAAATTATTTGCAGGAATATTCATCACCATAATACCTGCGATTGAAATTTTGAAAGCAGGGATTCACGGAACTTTAGCAAGTGTAGTTGGAGCAGTAACCGATAGTAGTGGAAATCCGATTGATATGATGTATTTTTGGTTAACTGGTATACTATCGAGTTTTTTGGATAACGCACCGACTTATCTCGTGTTTTTCAATACCGCAGGTGGCAATGCTGAAACATTGATGACAACATTATCAAGCACATTGCTTGCGATCTCTATGGGTGCAGTATTTATGGGAGCGAATACTTATATTGGTAACGCACCTAACTTTATGGTAAAATCAATATCGGAAGAAAATGATATAAAAATGCCAAGTTTCTTCGGATATATGGCTTGGTCTGTTGTTATTTTAGTTCCGATATTTGTGGTAGTCAGTTTAATATTCTTTTAGGAGGTTTACAAATGTTTAAGCACATACTTTGCCCAACGGATTTAAGTCCGAGAGCTGAAATGGCTGTAATAAAGGCGGTTCAGTTGGCACATCAGTTTAATTCTAGAATTACATTGCTAAATGTTCACGAAGAATTTATGAACAAAGACGAAATGGAAATGCTTCGTGTGAGCGTGGAAAAAATGCAGAATGAGTTTAAGGAAATTGCGGTTTCTGCGAGAGAAGATATGAAAACTCTAATTCACAATTTACACGCAGAAGATATTGAAGTTGATTTCTTGTTAAAAGAGGGTAAAACTTCTGCAACTGTTATTGAAACTGCACAAGCTACAAATGTGGATTTAATTGTAATGGGCTCAAATGGAAAACACAGACTATCGGAATTTATACTTGGGACTACAGCAGAATATGTAATTCGACATTCAAAATGCCCAGTATTGGTTGTACCGAATATTGGGCGAGGATTGGCATAATTAAGAAGTGTATAATAAAATAAATAATTCTGTTAATCCACTATTAAATATTAAACCTAATAAACGCAATAGTGTTTATTAGGAAGTTAGGCAAAATTAGGTCGGATACAGATGTTAACAAAAAGTTTAGGCAACAAGAA
>CAZSJY010000031.1:0-22273 GCA_964607375.1 uncultured bacterium | reverse complement strand
ATAATAAAATACTTTTAAATTACAAATCTGTAAACAAGGTCTATCCAAGTGTCATAAATATGATGATTTTTGACTCAATTCTGTTGATTGTACTTCTTTATTTTTTTGCTGTATCAAATCTTTGGAATTTGAAATGTTTACCTCTCTCCTACTTCATACAGAAAAAGACTATTTGTAGCAATTTCAAAAACTTAGATTGAACTATGTGTTAGTTTTGCACAGCAATTCCAAAATCAGCATTTTTCGACTGAAAATCAGTGAATTGCCTGACAATTAGGTAGGCTCTATAGCACAAAACAACCATTTGCCCTGAAAATTCTAATATAGTCTATTTTTCTGAGTAGCTAATTTCTGGATTTTAGAATTCAGGCAGCGAAATATTTTGTTTTTCAGAATCGGATTGTTCTTTATACAATATTACGATGTTTCCAATTCTACCAATAATTACTGAATTAGTTTTTATAGAGATTAAGTCGGATAGTTCTCTCTTTTTTTCTTTGAGATTATTAAATTTTACTTTAATCAATTCGTGAGCATCGAGGGCTTTGTTCGTCGAAACTATGGTTCCAGCAGTTACTCCATTTCTACCGATGAATATCACAGGAGATAAAAGATGTGCTAATCCTCGTAAATATTGTTTTTGTGCTCCACTTAGTATTTTCATTTGTAATATTCCTTCTTTAATTTTCAAACATCCATTCAACTTCAAAAAATGAGAATGAGGTTAATGGTTGCATTGTATTAAACATCACATTTGGCGAGTCTAAAACATTCTGCATTATGTAAGAGAATTTGAATTTCGACGTTTGAAAACCAAATGATAGATTGAATTGACTTGAAATATTTTCTATCGGAGTTGCTCCTTTTGAAAATCCATATAATGAAGTATAATTTAGAAGTTTAGTGCCAACCGATTGATAGTATATCCAATTAATTTCTGCGAATGTACGAAACCTTTTAGATGGTGCTGATGATAGTAATCCAACAATTGGCAATTTTTCAAAATATTTCAGTAAATGAAATTCTGTCTGAGGAGAAACAAAAATAGTTGTAGTAAAATACTGATTAATTGGTACTTTATCTGATTGAACAAAAAACCCATTAACTTCACACTTCAAATTATCAGTAACAAATTTGAATTGAGCTGAACCCAATGGAATTAACAGATTATTCCACTCTAACAAAGAAACATCTGATTCAAGGGAAAATTGTCGATAATCAAATTTTAGTTCAATGGAATTTCTGATATAATTATTATGTGATATCGTGTCAGTAATTTCTGAATATCCAGATAAGTATCTGGTTATCTTTAAATTCATATTTTCGCTAACATAGCCTGCATTAAACAGTGGGAACAAATTATTTGTTTCGTCAACACTCAACATCATTGTAAAGAAATACTTCTTGCTTTTCCACTTTCCTCCAAATTGCATGATTCTGTAGGAATAATCGTCTGTACTGTCTATTTGAATTGAAGAATATTTAGAGTTTAATTCACATAATAATTCGAAGTATTTATTCAAATCATAACCAATATCTGCAGAATTCCAAACAGTAAGGTGTTCATAGGATTTTTCACCTAATGTAACAAAACCAGTTTGAAAAGATGAGGTAAGTTTATATTTATAAGAATTAGAATTTCGTTCGTAGTGGATTCCATTGTTAAAAGTTTCAGAATTTCTATTTATTGCAACATCTGTCAATGGTAAACCTGTATTTTCAAGATGATAGAAGGATCCAACCATTATATTAGAATATTCAGTTTTTTTCTCATAGTTCAGGTAGTAATTCTGCAGTACATTTCCTGTTCCCAAGTTACCATACACTCCTGGGAATGATCGTCCAAATCCGTTAAAGGATAACTGTCCATCAATGACAGAACCCGATTTTGTGCAAATATCAATTTCACGGTAATCATAATCTCCTTGCTTCCAATTTAGAAATGAAATGTTTTTGGTTGAATCGGGTAAATTGTTTTTTGGAAAAGAAATCACTTTATAACTACCCAAAGGATATCCAAGTGAACCATCAAATTTAATTGCATCTAGAGAATAATCTGAAAATATAAATGGATTTTCTCTTGACAAATAAAATTCAGACTGACCAACTAAATCGAGAGGAATTGAGATGTAATTTTCTGTAAATACAAAATGAAAGGAGAATAGAAATAAAAAAACACGGAAGAAAACTCCACTTCCGTGCTTTAAGCAAATTTGGGTTGTTAATTTCACTTATTTTTAACAGTAACCAGTTGAAGTGTTGGGATTAATCGTTGCAATAACTCAAAAACGCCAAAAGCTAAACCGGTATAACACAAACTACTGGCTACAGTATTTTTCAGAAAGGGAATACCTGCTACATAACAAGCTATCAATCCTTCTATCGTCTTAGGATACCACGCACCTGCTACCCATACACCGAAATTTGTAACTAAATAAAATAGGATAGCACTACCAATTGATGACCCAATTATCGTTGCTATTTTGAATTTATTTTGTAAAAATAATCCAACTCCAACTATCATAGTCAGTGATAAATATACAAAAATCATTGATGTATGGAATCCTAAGAAGTAATCGGAAATAAACATTGCTATCATCGGTATAGCAAATGCCAGAATTCTATTTCTAAAATATGCACCACCAAACAATCCAATTGCAATAATAGGTGTAAAATTTGGTGGATGTGGAATAAATCTTGATAAAACTGCTAACAAAATAATTCCGATTATTGTCATTCTTCTTGGTTGCATAGCTAATCCTTTCTTATAAATCTAGCCATTAAATTTAAAGCTATTTTCTCTATTTTTTCCACAATTCTGTGCGAAAATAGTTTTTAGAATCCGTCCAATCTCCTGGATTGTTATCTTCCTCAATAACCTTTAGCATCATATCAAGCTGTCCATCCATTTTGTCGATGTAATGAATAATCAATGCTTCAGGAAATTTAATTGTTGAAGTATTCTTAGGATATCGATCTCCTTGATGAGATACAATTATATGTTCCAATTTCAATTTCAAATCGTTTGGGAAATTATTGATAGTTGATATTTCATCTAGTAGTATTTCTCTTCCCAAAATCGTATGATCTAACAGTTGCCCAATATCATTTTTGTTAGGTTCTAGATTGATATCGTATTCTTTTAGTTTGCCAATATCGTGTAAAATACATCCCGCAATGAGCAAATCTCTATTAAGAATCGGGTAGCAATCTGCTACTTTTTCAGCCAAAATTGCAGTTGAAACTGTGTGTTTTAAAAATCCTCCCCGTTCTGAATGATGAAAGTTTTCTGATCCGTGTAAGACAATAATCTTATCGTGGTATTTCTTTAAGAAGTTATTGATTAATTCTGATAGCTTTTTAGGTTTCAAGCTAGAAATTAAACGATTTAATTCATTTAACAAATCATCAATCTGTTCTTTTATACATCGGACTAAATCTTCTGGATTATAACCATATTTTCCATATCTTTCATCTGTTGCTAAGTTTATCTGAGAAACAGTAAGTTGGATTTCATTATTAAATTCGTCAATCTTACCTTTTACAGCAACAGGGTCACCATGTTCAAAGCGATTCTGAAATTTATCAACCATATCCCACATTTTTGCTGATATGGTTCCAGTAGAATCCTGCAAAATCAAATCGACATAAATATCACCATTTCGAGTGCGACGAATATGTTTTTGTTTGCATAGATAAAATCCCTGAATGGACTTTCCCACTTCAAAATCTCTAATTTGAGTTAGTTTCATAACGGTCGAACATACAACAATTAGATAAAATATCTAAAATGTTTTTTGAATGCCAAAACTAAATAATTCAGGTTACCTTTTATTATGTTAAATGCGGATGTGTGCGAGTGTCTTAAAATCGTTATTATTGTTGTAAATTACGCTAGGTTAAATGAGGATAAAGATGCATCAGAATATAATGATCCAACCGAGGGATATATGCTCATAATGAATACTGAAGATGTATTGAATTATGGCGTAATGTTTGGGGATTCAAAATTGTTAATGCAGTTGCAAACCAGAAGCAAATAATCTTTGAGATATATTTTATTTTTTCTTGAAAGTCAATTCCTATAATTACTATTACATCTATTCTTCAAATCACATTGGATACACTTACTACTCTTAGTTAGTGATTTCCAAACATATTTTACTAAATAGACAGTTGATAAAGTCACGATAAATAGAGAAATAATATCTGTCAAAGAACTAAGCAAATAAACTCCCAATTTGGTAAATGAGAAATGCTAACACCCACGCGAGTACGAGTGAATATCCTACTGAAAATGCTGTCCATTTCCAGGACTGTGTTTCTCTTTTTATTGCGGCTATTGTTGCCAAACACGGAGTGTAAATCAAAGTAAATATTAAAAATCCGAATGCAATTAGAGGTGTCATTCCAGAACGAAGTAATGATTTGCGAATTCCTATATTTGATTCATCAACATTGTTACCTACACCAAACAAAACACCGTAAGTCGAAACTACAACTTCTTTCGCTACAAAACCACTGATGAGTGCGACGCCTTCTCTCCATGAAAATCCTAGGGGTCGAATAATCGGTTCAATTGTTGTACCAATTCTTCCAATCCATTTCTGTTCCATAACTTTAGCATCTCTCTCAAATTTGAGTTCTTGGATTTTGGCATTTACAACATTGTCACTATCAGAATTTATTTGATTTTGAATTTGAGAAATTCCTGTATCATAATCTCTAGAGAGTTTTACATCTTGCGGGAAAGTCCCTAAAGCCCAAATGATTACAGAACCAATAAGTATTACACCACCCATTTTGCGTATGAAAATAAAACCTCTTTCCCAAGTGTGCATAATTACGCTACTCCACTTTGGAAGTAAATAAGGTGGTAATTCCATTACAAATGGAGTAGAAATTCCTTTCAATACCGTATGACTGAATAATTTTCCACTGAAAATTGCCAATATAATTCCAAGCACATACATCCCAAAAACAATTGTTCCAGCGTTTGTTGGAAAAAACGCTCCTGCAATTAAAATATAAACCGGCAATCTTGCCGAACAACTCATAAATGGATTGAGCAAAATAGTTAAAATTCTATCCCGTTTGGTTTCTAGAATTCTTGTTCCCATAATTGCAGGAACATTGCATCCAAATCCCATCATCATCGGAATAAATGCTTTTCCGTGAAGTCCAATTGTGTGCATTACTCTATCCATAATAAATGCAACACGAGCCATATATCCTGAATCCTCGAGAATGGCAATTACAAAAAACAAAAGGAAAATATTCGGTAGGAAAATTGCAATACCACCAACTCCAGCAACAATTCCATCTACTATAAGACTTTGGAGTAATGAACCATTTGGTAGAATATTGCTCATAAATCCACCAATGATTCCAACGAGACTATCTATGAAATCCATCGGATATTGCCCAACTCCAAAAGTAAATTTGAATGTTAGCCACATCAACAAGGCAAAAATGGGTAATCCAAGATATTTGTTCGTCAAAACTGAATCGATTTTCTTTGATACATCAACTCTATCGATTTGGTGGACTTTTACACACTCTTTCAAAGCACCTTGAATAAATCCATATCGAGCATTAGAAAATACAGCTTGAGTATTATCTTTGAACATATTCTCGATGTAATCTATAGCTATATTAACTTTTTCATAAATTTCATTAGAAATTGATATTTTGCCGGATATTTCTTTGTCGTTTTCAAGTAGTTTTATAGCAATCCATCTTTGATTAACGGAAATTTCATTTTCTTTGATTTCATTTTTTACTTCTTCGATTTTATTTTCTATATCACGATGATAGTTAATCTTTATTTCTCTACTTTTTTTGGATTCGTGTGTTACAACTCTACCAATTTTATTTAGTATTTCATCAATTCCATCACCAGTTGCGCCAACAACGGGAACGATTGGAGCACCTAAGAGAGTTGACAAGGTATCTATATCAACTTCAATTCCCTTATCTTTTGCGATATCCATCATATTAAACACAATTACCAATGGACACCCTAATTCGATCAACTGTGTGGTTAGGTATAGATTTCTTTCAATGTTAGATGCATCAACAATATTGACTACCACATCTGGTTTCTCATCAGTTATGTAATTCCTTGCAATAACCTCTTCTTGGGAATAAGCAGATAAAGAGTAAGTGCCCGGTAAATCAATAAAATTCCATCTATTTTCACCTTGATTGATATAACCAGTTTTCCTTTCAACAGTAACACCTGGCCAATTTCCAACTCTCTGGCGAGCACCGGTAATTGCATTGAAAATTGTAGTTTTTCCACTATTTGGATTACCAGCTATTGCAATATTTAGCCCATTTTTATTCATAAATTTCTACTTCTATATTCTCTGCATCTTTAACTCGTAATGATAAATGATATCCTCTTAAAATCAACTCTAGTGGATCTTTTAATGGAGCATATTTCACGACTTCAATTTCAGCATCTTTTTGCATTCCTAACTCTAGCAAGCGAGATCGAAGTCTATTATCTCCACCGAGTTTTACAATACGAGCTTTATCACCACTTCGAAGTTCAGTCAGTTTCATTTTGGCAATCCTCACAAATTCCATAAAGTTGATGGATGTGTTTGGTTAGTTTAAATCCATATTTCTTTCCGATTTCTTCTTGTAGAATTTCTATATCATCTTCAACAAATTCCTTAATATTCCCACATTCAGTACAAATTAAATGATCGTGGTGTTCTCCATCGAGTTTGTTTTCGTATCTTGCCCTACCATCTCCGATGTTTAACTTTCGAACAAATTGATGTTTGACCAAAAGATCCATCGTTCTGTATATGGTTGCCAATGATGCATCAACTCCTTTTTTTCGTAACGCAAAATAAATGTCTTCGCACTCAAGATGATGATTACTATTCGCTATTTCTTTAAGTATTTCGACTCGTTGAGTTGTGTACCTCAGATTTTCTTTTTTTAGAATTCGTTTTAAATCTTCTAAATAAGGTTGAATATTCATTTTACTTCCTTTCTACCAACAAAGTTATCCCTGTTAAAATTGAAATCTCCTTAAAAGACTTTTGATAATCAAACTTAATTCCTAAATCCAAGTCAAAAATAGTATTATTAATCTAATCATTTACTTACCTTTATTTAATTTATATATTGAGAATGATTTGCAATAGCGTATACTACAGGTGTAAATGAATACAACACAAGTTATTTAATAGATTTTGCAATCTAATAATCTGTTAAAATATTGTGATTTTGATATATTTGTTAAATAAATAGGCTCTTCACAAATTGCACTACTTTCAAACTTTTTACTTTCTACTCCATCCCAAAATAACCGGAATAACAAATAGTGTCGCTAAAAAACAAGTTCCAACACCAATGAATAACGCAATTCCCATACTGCCAAGTCCACGATAAGTTGCAAACCACAAAGAGCCAAATCCGAGCATTGTAGTGAGAGATGTCAGCAATACAGCCTTTCCTGTTGAGCGATAAACCTCATATAGATTTTTCTCAATTTTATACCGATGTAGAATATGAACACCATCATCAATTCCGATACCAATTATTAGCGGGATTGCCATAATATTGACCATTGTCAGCATCTGCCCAAACAATTCCATAGAACCAACCATCCATATTACCCCAACAACCAACGGTGTCATTCCGAGTAATGCAAATTTGATGCTTCTGAAATCAAGCCATAAAACAAGAAATACTGCAAGAATAGCAAGCAAAGTTGCTCTAACACCATCTTTTGTAAAAACATCCATTAGCTCTATAAAAATAAGTGGAAATCCAGTCGCTTTTTCACTGACTTCTTTTGCTTCATCTGCAAACACATACAGAAAATTCACATCTTCCCAAATGTTTTTCTTAGGATAAACCGTTACTAAAAACATCTCTCCGCTATTTCCGACAAAACGATTACGAATTTCGTTCGGTAAATTCTCTAATGTCAGCGGTTCTGTATTTGCCATTTCTAAAAGTGATGCCTTAAATTCACCGGCAAACTGTTGTTGAAAATAAGTTAACGGTAGCAAAATATCTTTATTATAAATCGAAGCCAATAATGATGTCAATTTACCTGTGTAAGTTGTGTCATCAGCTTCACCAACAAGATAAATCGCCTTATCATAAATTTTATCCTGTCCTCCAATACATGCCATATCTTGCAACTCGATTATGTTGAATTCCAATCTTTCCATTTCAATAATATATTGCTCTGCTTGTTCGGGAGTTAGTTTTTTCTCTACCTGTGCAGAGTTTAGTTTCCGTCGCAGGTTGAGTATAAAGTGAAATCGTTGAGCTTCTGTTTCTTCATTAGGGAGATAATCGGTGATACTTTCAACTCCTCCACCAGTTTTCATTTCCTTTGCCGCTTCAGTTACTTTACGCATTTCGTCCAAATTATCTAATGTAAACAATACATAATCTGTGGACATATCAAACGCATCAATCATTTTATCTTGAAGTAATATGGACTCCAAACCTTCCGGCTCCATATTTAGATAATTGTAATCAATTTCTATTGTGCTTGCTCTATAAAACAACAGAATCGATAAAATCAATAATCCGATAAAACTGAATAAATATCGAGCAGAGAATTTTTCTGCAATGATTCCCAAAAAACGATAGGAAACATCTTTAGGTTGAATAAGTTTGTCGAATTTTTTTGTAACTCGCTCACGAACCACAAGGAATGTTGGAAGTATAAAAATAGTTGCAAGCATCGTGATAATAATTCCACAACCTGCAACCAGTCCAAACTCATACATTCCGCGATTATCAGAAATCATCATTGTCAAAAATGCTGAACCGGTAGTGATGCCCCCAGTAATAATCCCGGGGCCAACTTTTTGTAGAGTTTCAATCATTGACTCCAATACAGGAAATCCAGAGTTCCGTTTTTCTGTGTAAACCGAAATTATATGCACACTAAAGTCAATTCCAAGTCCAACCAAAATAATGCCCATCATCGCAGTCATCATACTCAAATATTCAATTAACAGACTGGCAAATCCAATCGCCCAAATTACTCCCAAAATAATAGTCAAAATTGAGAGTATAGGACTCACCCACATCCTAAATGAAACGATGAAAAGTATCAGAATCCCAATCAACGCAATAACCGTAATAGTAAATGAATCTTCCTCCATTGCGTGCATTTCGTCTCGTTGCAAAGTGATTGAGCCGGTTAAACCAGCAGAAACATTGAATTTATTACTTTCGGTTTTTACCAACTCTTCGATTCCGTTCACGGCATCCACAACCAAATACATATCTTCCAGAATATTGAAAGCAGGTTCTACCATCATTAACAACATTTGCTTGTCGGGAGAAACCATATAAGTATCTCCGATAGTAATCGCATCAACAGCTTGTTTCCCGAATTGTGCGTTTCTTCCATCATTGAATACTTTTGTCTGAATATTCACAAATTCCTCAATCCCATCGAGAAAACGAACTGCTGAAGTTTCTTTCTTATTAGAATTGATAGAATCATCTCCACGATATTCTTTTTCGAAACTGTCATTTAGATTTTTCAAAAACGGAATGAGATTAGGATTTGTAAACATCTCTGTATAATTTTCCAATTCAGATTCGTTTAGAAGCTTAAGTCCGTTTCTTTTTAAAAATTCAGATGGTAGTTTATAATCAACACGAGCAACCCAGTCATCAAGTTCGAGTAAACGCGGAGAGATATAGTCAGAAAAATCTTTGATGTTCTGCTCTTGACCTTCAACAAGAACGATGATATTCAGTGCATTGTCAAATTCATCAATGATATTTTCGTATTCGATACCAATTGAACTATCCTCAGGGAGCATATCAGTAAATCCCGGGTTCATCTCCAATGTGCTTGCTAATAAAGAAAAAATTATTGTAATTACAAAAATGGCAGCCAATGACAACCACGTTTTATTGACAGTTAATTCTGCTAATTTCCTTAGTAATTTATGACGCATAATTAATCCTTACTTCTATTATAATGTTTATTAATCTCTATATTACTTTCAGAACTTTTCACCGTATTATAATTGAATTTTATTTCTTCTAAAAATACACTCTCATACGAACTCGACCTCCAATGTCTTGAACTCCAAATTCAGATTTATCTGTTCCGAATGATTTGAAAATTGTCATCATTAGATCTAAATTATCAAGTGGATTCCATTCAACTTGTGGTATTATTATATAACTGTTATCCGAGATGTTACCGACTCCACTTAAACTAATACTTGAATATTCTCCAATCGGATGGTGCAACATTCCGAATGCATAATCATTTGCTAAAGCTCGTGTGTTTCCAGAAATATAGTTGAGTAACTCAATGTCACTATAAGATTTATTAAATTCGGCTCCGTTATCTTGATGATACGCTTCAAACATCACATAAGTTTGAAAATCAAATGTGTAATCGCAACCAATAACATATTCATTTTGAAGATTATCAAATCTATCATCGGATGTTAACATATATTCAGACCAAACCCCTAAACCAAAAATCTCACCAACTGTGGAAAAACCAAGACCGTTATTACTAGATGTAACTTCATTTAAATCTTGGTCTAATTCGATTTTCATCAATCTTGTTCCTATGACTGAAATATTATGATTAAGCAAATTCATATTGAAAGCTGAATAGATACTTGGTTCTTCGCTATCATTTGGTTGAACGATAAACTCCAACTCGCTTTGAGAAATTTGTAAACTTGCTCTAAATGAATTGATGCCTGTAAGTTCATAACTTGGATCAATGAGTTCTTTTTGTGTGAAGATATTTGTCGGATTCCAAACATAGCCTCCACCCATTGATAGTGGTTGTTTTCCAATCGTAAGATGAATCCAATCAAAATCGATTTGAGTATAGAGAAAATCAATATAAGTGGTATCCAAAATTGTTTCTGAAAATTCTGCAAAGGCATCACTAACAGGAAGGAAATCACCTAAACACCATTCGGATTTACCCCAAAATAATTTAGATGATATTGATGATTTAATTGTTAATTCATCAGTTGGATAAGCATCTAAATCAAAACGCAATTTATTATATCCAAAATACTGTGGGTTTCCTATAACAAATCCATCTCCCTCACTCTCCACATACCCAGATATTTCTGTTATCTGTGAGAGAAGAATTGTTGAAAATAGTATGATTAATATTTTATTCATATCGCTTCATATCTTGCCTTAAAGAACACTGAGAATTATAAATTTTTCATTTACCCTTCTTAAGATTCCTTTCTGTAAAAAAGTTATCATCAAAAGTAATGTCGTATGTGATTTCCAGTATTTCCATTTTCGTTTCGGTTTTCTCTAAATTATTTACCATGCGCAGCAACATTGCTGTAGGTAATCCCTCTATTTTACGAATATTTTCCAAAAATAGCGATTTAAGATGAATTTCATCTTCATCGTAGTATTTGATTTCAATCGGATAATAGTCGTTTTTTCGGATTAATATTCGCATTTTTGTATAAGAGGTTATCACATCGGGTTTTGGAGTAAACTCTAGTACATAAATTTCTTCATCTTGACTCTCTAACAGTTTGACTTCATAATCTTCTTTCCAAGTTTCGCTACCAGAAAAATCCTCATATGAGAAATCACTACCTTGTACTTTCTGTTTTTTTGCATGAGATGCTAATTTTCGAGTCCGTCTAGTTCTAGAAAAATATACTGTGATATCATCACCATTATTTGTGATAAGAAATGCATTATTTTTCACTCTTTTTGGTTTGATATAGCGCATCAGTAAATTCTCACCACTATTCCCAGAAAAATACTCATACTCAAACACTCGCTCTTTTCCAGATGTTGTTATAATAATTTGCCTCATTATAGCCTTGGAATTTTCGGTTGTCATAACAGCGTTCATCGAGTCGAGAAGTGCATTTGCTGTAAGTTCATTTGCAAAAGTCACAAATGGACAAAATGCTATCCAAAACGAGATTAATTGTATTATTTTCATTTTATTCTCCACAATACATTTCAATTATTTTTTGTTTCATCAAGTCAACTGGATAATGTTCTTCATTGAGGTAATAGTGAATTGCCACTCCATCAATCAATGCTCCGAGAAGTTTAGCTTGATTTTCAGCATCGCTTATTCCCAATTCTATCAAATGGGCTTCCAACATTTTGAACAGCTCAACATACATAGTATTCACTTTGGTAGATAATTTATTAATCACATCTGGTTGAGATAAAAGATGAAAGAACATCTTCCAAAATTCACAATTTTCCTTTATAGAATTGAATGTTACGGTGATTAGAGTTTCAAATTTTTGTTTTGGAGTTTGTGTTTGCGGTACAAATTTTTCAAGATTTTTTATTAATTCAAAACCATCAGTAACAATATCTATCAGGATTTCTTCTTTACTGTCGAAATAATTGTAAATGAGACCCTTAGAAATTTCTGCATATTGTGCTATTGAATCGATAGAAGTCTTATGAAATCCCTTTTTAGAAAACAATTCCAAAGCCGAATCTTGAATTCTGCTCTTACTTTTCTCCCTCATCTCTTGAAATTGCTCTTTTGTTCTAGGTGTCATATAAAGACCATTATTAATGACTGTATAGTCAGTCATAATTTAAAGTACCTTTTTGTATATCTCAAATTATTTTATTGATTTTATTTCATCACAAAAACAAAATATACTTCAAGCACTAAAATCTTCTGAAAATAATCGGAGTCAAGCAGCTCGTTTGTTGGGAATACCAAGGACATCACTAAACCACTGTTTAAAACGGCATAATATTCAGAAATAATCAACAAAAAAAACTAAATTATTTTTGCTAAACATTGTAGATTTTACACGATTTTAGAGTAATTATTAAGGACTTATAATGGAATTATTTATCTCTTTCAAACCATATTTATTGCCAGTAATTTTCTTTTTACTTGGAATACTCGTAGCATTAGTATTTAGTAAAGTGATTGTCAAAAAATTAGAAACACTTACCACTAAAACTGATTGGCTCGGAGATGATATTATAATTAAAATCATAAGCAGGTATTTTAGTCTATGGTTTGTTTTAGGTGGAATATTTCTGGCTGTAGATACTGATGTTTTTCCAGAATCATTATCTGGACCAATTATACAAATTCTTACTGTTATAATTATTCTGACTTGTTCACTCGCTTTCGCTAACATCATAATATCAATAATGAATATTTATACAAGCAAAATTAATGGTGAATTTCAAAAGACAGGTTTATTTAATTACTTAATCAAAGGTGTGGTAATTGGAATTGGTGTAATGATGATTCTTCAAACTTTTGGAATTTCTATAACTCCCCTTCTTGGTGCATTAGGTGTTGGTAGTATGGCAGCAGGTTTTGCTTTAAAAGATACTCTCGCAAATTTATTTGCAGGATTGCAGATTTTGATGACTAAGCAACTTCATACGGGAGACTTCATTCAGCTGAGCTCAGGAATGGAAGGAAACATCATGGATATTACACTGAGAAACACAACACTTATAGACCGCCAAAACAACACCATTGTTGTTCCAAATTCCGAACTTGCTATTGCTACAGTTGTTAATTACAGTATTCCGAACAACAATCTCAAAGTGAAAGTGGATTGTGGTGTAGCCTATGATAGTGATTTAGATAAAGTTGAAGTTATTGCCTTAGAGGTTGCAAATGAAGTGGTCAATAATGTAAAGGGAGGTAATCCTGATTTTTCACCGATGATTCGATTCCACACTTTCAATAACTCTAGTATTGATTTTACAGCAGTGATGCAAGCAACAAATTATGCATCGCAATACATCGTTAAACACGAATTCGTGAAACGGCTAAAGAAAAAATTTGATGAAGAAGGGATTGAAATCCCCTTCCCTATTAGA
Organism: uncultured bacterium; assembly: GCA_964607375.1. Lineage (GTDB taxonomy): Bacteria > Fidelibacterota > Marinisomatia > SCGC-AAA003-L08 > JACNLC01 > JACNLC01. The sequence goes on along the minus strand of CAZSJY010000031.1, from coordinate 8,416 downwards.
ACGATTATTCAAGGAAAATAAAATGAAATCTACTTACACTTACAAGGATATCTCGTTAGTACCGAGAACTTTATCAAATGTTCATTCTAGAAATCAAATAGATCTCTCCGTGCATTTCAACACAAGAATATTGCGAATGCCCATCCTACCATCTCCTATGGATACTATTTGCGGAATTAACATGTGTAGAGCGTTTTGTAAGAATGAAATGCTTGGTATGGTTCACCGATTTTCATCAGATAAAGAACGAATTAGTGATTACCAAACTCTTGTTTCTGAAAATATGGACGCAATAATTGCTGTAGGATTAGAAGAACAAAACTTGGTTTCTACACTCTATAAAAATGGAGCAAGATATTTTATTGTGGATGTAGCAAACGGATTCAATACTGCTAGTGAACCAATTATAGAGTTTGTTAAAAATCTTGATGGTACTTTTCTGATTTGTGGAAATGTCGCTTCTAAGGAGGGATTTGAGTATTTATCAAACCTAGGAGTAGATGCCATTCGTGTAGGTATTGGTAATGGTTCTATGTGCACTACATCAATTATGACGGGTGTTGGACAAGGGATTGTCTCTGCTCTTCAAGAATGTAAAGCATACAAAGATGATAATAATTCACAATCACTAATTATTGCTGATGGAGGTGTAACATCTGTTGGGGATATTTCGAAAGCTATTGGCCTCGGTGCTGATCTTGTAATGATGGGAAGAATGTTCGCAGGAACGAAGGAATCCGAAGGTAATATTCTGAAATATAATGGTAGTTTGTATAAAGCATATCGTGGTTCAGCATCTTTTGCAGTTCAACGGAAAAGTAAGAAAAATCCATATTACATTGAGGGAGATGAAACCATTGTGGAATATAAAGGTGGTGTGCAAAACATAATAGACCAAATTGAAGCTGGGCTACGAAGTTCCTTTAGTTATATGGGTGCAGAGTCAATCGATAAATTCAAATTAAATGCAGATTTCGTTCAATATCACATGGATTCTAAACTGTTCAAAACAGAGTAAATCAGTAAATTGTTTTGACTAAAAGTTACTGATTTATATCTGATTCAAAAAATTACAATACATCCATAAACTCAACGGCTAGTGAAATAGATTTGTATTTCATATTATTAGAATTATTGTCGATTTAGGTAGCAAATTTTCAATAATTATATCTGAATAATATTATTTTTTATATTGAAATAAATAGTAAATTTCTGGGCTAGTTTATCAACGGTATTTACCGAATTGAACATATATAATTATTTGACTAATAAGGAAATTTACACATGAACAGAAAAACTGTAACAATTGATGGTAATGAAGCTGCTGCCTATATCGCACACAAAACTAATGAAGTATGCGCAATTTATCCTATTACTCCATCTTCAGCAATGGGTGAATGGGCTGATACATGGTCCTCTCAAAATGTAAAAAATATCTGGGGTACTGTTCCAGATGTAATGGAAATGCAAAGTGAAGGTGGTGCTGCTGGTGCAGTGCATGGTGCACTACAGACTGGAGCTCTAACTACAACTTTCACAGCTTCACAAGGGCTTCTGTTAATGATTCCAAATATGTATAAAATTGCAGGAGAATTGACATCAACTGTTTTTCATGTTTCAGCGAGAACTTTAGCAACTCACGCTTTATCTATTTTCGGTGATCATTCTGATGTTATGTCAACTCGTCAAACAGGATTTGCATTATTAGCATCAAATAGCGTTCAAGAAGTTATGGATATGGCTCTTATTGCACAATCGGCTACTCTGGAATCTAGAATACCCTTCTTACACTTTTTTGATGGATTTAGAACTTCACACGAAGTAATGAAAATTGAACAACTATCAGACGATGATATCAAATCAATGATTAATGATGATCTTGTAAGAGCACATCGTAAAAGGGGATTAAATCCAAACAATCCCGTATTAAGAGGAACTGCACAAAATCCTGATGTATTTTTCCAAATGCGTGAAACTGCAAATTCATATTATCAACAAGCTCCTTATATCGTGCAAAGTGTTATGGATAAATTCGCAAATCTCACTGGAAGACAATATAATTTATTTGATTATGTAGGTTCACCTACTGCAGAACGAGTTATAGTAGTTATGGCATCAGGTGCAGAAACTGTTCACGAAACTGTAGATTTTATGAATCAATCAGACGAAAATGTTGGTGTTCTAAAAGTTCGTTTATTCAGACCATTTTCAACCCAACATTTAATTAAAGCACTACCTAAAACTGTTAAACAAATCGCAGTTCTTGATAGAACAAAAGAACCAGGAAGCATTGGTGAACCTTTGTATCAAGATGTTGTTACTGCATTAGTTGAAGAAGAAAATAATCTTCCGTTTGATTCTATGCCAAAAGTTATTGGCGGTAGATATGGATTATCTTCAAAAGAATTTACTCCTGCTATGGTCAAGAGTATTTTTGATGAATTAAGGAAAGAAAATCCCAAGAATCATTTTACTGTCGGAATTAATGATGATGTAACTCATACAAGTTTGGATTATGACCCAGATTACACTCCTAGCAGAGAGAAAATCTTTAGAGGAATGTTTTTCGGACTCGGAGCTGACGGAACTGTGGGTGCAAACAAAAATTCTATTAAAATTATTGGAGAAGAAACAGACAATCACGCTCAAGGATATTTTGTATATGATTCCAAAAAATCCGGTAGTATGACAATTTCACATCTTAGATTTGGTCCGGAAGAAATAAAATCAACATACTTGATAGGGAAAGCCAATTTCATTGCTTGTCATAACTTTGAATTTCTTCAAACTGTAGATGTTCTAAAAAATGCTGTTCAAGGTGCTACTTTTTTGGTTAATAGTCCATATTCTTCTGATGAGATTTGGAATCATTTTCCAAGAAATATCCAAAAACAAATTCTTGACAAACAGTTAAAAGTATATTCAATTAATGCTCTTAAAGTTGCCGGAGAAACTGGTATGGGTTTTCGCATAAATACAATTATGCAGACATGTTTCTTTGCAATATCAGATATTCTAACTCGAGAAGATGCTATAGATAAAATTAAACACTATATACAAAAGACTTATGGTGCTAAAGGTGAGAATATCGTTCAGAAGAATTTTGATGCAGTTGATGAATCATTAGCAAATTTGAACGAAGTCAAAATCCCAGAATTATCAACCGGGAAAGAAAATACATCAGAAATTGTACCTGACCACGCACCTGGTTTTGTGAAAAATGTTACTGCGAAAATAATTGCGGGTGAAGGTGATGATCTTCCTGTTAGTGCATTTCCAAATGATGGAACTTGGCCAACTGCAACAACACAGTTTGAAAAACGAAATATCGCTTCAGAAATCCCAGTTTGGAACTCTGACATTTGCATCCAATGTAACAAATGTGCTTTAGTTTGTCCACACGCAGTTATCAGACCAAAAATCTACGATAGTACTCCATTAGTAAATGCGCCTGAAACTTTTAAATCTGTGAAAGCAAAAGGTAAAGAATATTCAGACAATGATGTTTATACTTTACAAGTTGCTGGAGAAGATTGTACGGGTTGTGCAATTTGCATTGATGCCTGTCCAGTGAAAGATAAAATAGATAACACAAAGCGAGCCATCAACATGGAATCACAAATTCCACTCCGGGAAACTGAACGAGAAAATTGGGATTTCTTCTTAAGTTTACCTGAAGTTGAGCGTGATTCTGTAAAGCAGAAAACTGTTAAAGGTTCACAATTATTGCAACCATTGTTTGAATTTTCTGGCGCTTGTTCTGGATGCGGAGAAACACCATATGTAAAATTAGCTTCTCAATTATTTGGGGATAGAATGATTATTGCAAATGCAACAGGATGTTCGTCAATTTACGGTGGGAACCTCCCCACTACACCTTGGGCAAAAAATAACGATAATCGTGGTCCAGCTTGGTCAAATTCTCTGTTTGAGGATAATGCTGAATTCGGAATGGGATTTAGATTAACAATCGATAAACACATCGTTCACGCAAAAGAACTTTTAGTTGAATTACAAGATGAAATTGGTTCGGAATTGGTTAATGAAATTCTTAATGCAGATCAATCATCTGAACCTGGAATCTTTGAACAGAGAATTCGAGTAGAAAGATTAAACGAAATTCTGAATAAATTAGATTCCAACCGAGCACAACTTCTCTCATCAATTTCTGATAATTTAGTCAAGAAAAGCGTTTGGATTATGGGTGGTGACGGATGGGCTTTTGATATTGGCTTTGGTGGTCTTGATCATGTATTTGCTTCTGGAAAAAATGTAAATATTTTAGTTGTGGATACTGAAGTTTATTCCAATACTGGTGGACAAGCATCGAAAGCAACTCCTCTAGGGGCCATCGCTAAGTTTGCAGCATCAGGAAAAGGAACTGCTAAAAAAGACTTAGGAATGATTGCTATGAGTTATGGTGATGTATATGTTGCAAATGTTGCTATGGGATCAAACGATGCCCAAACCGTAAAAGCATTTATGGAAGCTGAAGCACACGATGGACCATCACTGATTATCGCATATAGCCATTGTATTGCTCACGGTATTGATATGGAAAAAGGATTACAACAACAAAAATCAGCCGTTGATAGCGGTCATTTAATTTTATATCGTTATAATCCTGCATTAGCGCTGGTTGGCAAGAATCCTTTAGTGGTAGATTCGAAGCCACCAAAAACTCATATAAAAGACTTCTTGTATAAAGAAAATAGATTTAAAATGTTGACAAAGTTAATGCCTGAGCGAGCAGAAGAGTTGTTGGAAGAAGCAGACAAAAATGCTAAAAAACAGTATGAACAATACAAGAAGCTTGCAGATTTAGAGTAAATAAAATTAATATTGTATTCTTAAATTCATTTTTTGGAAGTTCACGCAAATCTATTATAAATTTGCGCCCTAAAATTGACGGAGGATTAGTTCTAATTGGTAAGACAGCGGTCTTGAAAACCGCCGGGTTTACGCCCTTGGGGGTTCGAGTCCCTCATCCTCCGCAATTGGAGAGTTCGCATAATGGTATTGCAGCGGATTGCTAATCCGCCGGGACATACCTGTCCTGTGCCAGTTCGAATCTGGTGCTCTCCGCGAAAGTTCAGTAAAACCCCTTAATTGGGGTTTTTTATTTGCACTAAACATCCAACACTTCCGGATTATCATTCTTTACTGAGTTTACCATCGTAGAAACTCGCTGTACTTTAAGATGTTCTGCAGAAATTGGTCTGAGTAGTTTTAGAACTTTGTGAAGTGGAGTGTTTCCAATCCATAGTTTTTCTTCTTCCTTTGTGAGAATTACTGGCATTCGGTTATGAATTTCTTTCATTTCTTCACTAGGAGAAACTGTAATAATTGAAAATGAACTTGTTTCTTCTCCTTCACCAGATTTCCAAACCTCCCAGATTCCAGCAAACGCAAATAGACTTTCATCTTTAAGTGAAATTCTGTAAGGGACCTTCCCCTCTTCAGTATTTTCCCATTCGTAATAACCATCAGTGCAAACCAAACACCTTCGCTCTTTTATCGCATATCTGAACGATGGTTTTTGCGTTATTGTTTCTGCTTTTGCATTGATGAGATGGTGAACAATCTTCTCATTTTTTGCCCAAAACGGTATCAAACCCCATTTGTAAAATTGAATCAGTTCAGGTACATTATTAGTAATCACAGGTAACTCTTGTGAAGGAGCAGCGTTATACCGTTTCTGGTATTTCTCTCTACAGACTTTTGCTCCAAATCGTTTTTCGAGTTCTTCTTTACTTTTGATAACTGTAAATCTTCCGCACATAATTTATCCTGAATTTATTGTGAGTAAATTACTCCATCGAGTGGTATAACAAGGCGATAATTGCTCCTGCCGAAGCCTCCACTTTCGATTAAATCCCTGAACCGCATACCGAACCATATCTCGTCCCATCCGTGAATTGATGATATCCATTGTTTTGGTAATTATTTGATCCGTATCTCTGTCCATAACATCAAACAAACTTTGTTGAACTTGATTGGATGGCACGATACCAGTTACAATCACCCCTGCTTTTTTATATTTGTATCCTTGTTTGTAGATGGATTCCAATCCTCTAACCGAATGATAAATAAGCTCTGCTGTGCTGTTGCTTGGCACTTGCAGTTTAATAATTCTGCCATTATAGTATTGAGGGAGTTCCGGTTTAAAACGATTAGTCTGAATAAAAACATTGATAATTCCTGCACACGATTTCTGTTTGCGTAGTTTTTCGGCACATCGGGTGGCATACATTGATACAGATTCCCGAAGTTGAGCGATATCCTCAACCATCACACCAAACGACCGAGAGGTGCAAATGGCTTTTTTGTCTGGTGTAACAAATTCCATTGGCAAACAGGAGATTCCACTCAATTCTTTAATCATTCGAGTTCCCATTACAGTTAGATGTTTTCTTATCCAATTGGCGTTGGTGTTTCTAAATTCTAATGCAGTATGGATATTATGCGATTTTAGAAACTCAGCGTATCGCCTTCCAATTCCCCAAATATCACCTACGGGAAAGTGCTTCAATACTGGCTCAATAACTTGATTATTAAGCACAAATACACCTACATCTCGCTTGTGTTTTTTGGCAATATGATTTGCAACTTTTGAAAGCGTTTTGGTTGATGCAATCCCAACGGAAATCGGGATGCCGGTGTGTTGCATTACCGTATTTCTAACGGTTTGTCCAAACTCAAATAATTGTTTGCCATCAAAGCCGTGCAAATCCAAAAAAGCTTCATCAATGGAATAAATCTCCATCTCGGGAGAAAGCTCCCACAAAACCCTCATCACACGGCTGGACAAATCGCCATACAACGCATAGTTAGACGAGAACACTGCCACATTATTGTCTCTCAAGAATTGTTTGATTTTGAACGCAGGTTCACCCATTTTGATACCAAGTGCTTTGGCTTCATTAGAGCGAGCAATTACACATCCATCATTGTTGGATAAAACAATAACTGGTTTATGATTTAGTTTCGGATGAAATACTCGTTCACACGATGCGTAGAAATTGTTGCAATCAACCAGGGCAAACATATTAGTTTGGTTTGTGTATTGTGTAGGTTACCACGCCCCAAACTTGGAAATCCATTTCTTCGGATATTTGCGTTGGATGGTATTCTGGATTGCGTGGAATCAAATATAATTTTTCGCCGGACTTTTTTAATTTTTTCACAGTAAACTCACCGTTGATAACACAAACGACAATGCTATCATTTTTGGGTTCTAACGATTTATCAACAATCAACAAATCGCCATCGAAAATACCTGCATTCACCATAGAATCACCCTTAACACGAACATAAAAAGTTGCCGACGGATGTTTAATGAGATATTGATTCAAATCGAGAGAGAGTTCCAAATAGTCATCGGCTGGAGATGGAAATCCTGCAGAAACCATTGTAGAATAAAGTGGTATTTCCGAAGCAGTTTCTATGACTGAAGAATAGAAATCCAGTTGAGTAGTATTTTTGACTTTGTATAATTGTATCATTTGAGGTATCGCCTGATAACACCCAACACAATTCCGCCAATTCTGAATGAATCATTTGGATTAACTTTAATGATATCGTAATTCGGATTATTAGGATGCAACTCAATCCCAGTTATTTTTGGATAGTACCGTTTAAGAGTTGCCTCTTCGTTGATGTATGCAATTACCATATCACCCATAACAGCTGTATTGGTTTTTCGGATAATCACATAATCACCATCTTGGATATTATCGCCAATCATAGAATCGCCATTAACTCGTAGTGCAAAGTTCTCAGGATGTTCATACGATGCAGGAATTTCGATTCGTTCTACAACCTCAAACGCTTCCATGGGATAACCAGCGGTAATTGTGCCAAGTAATGGAAGTGTATTCTCAGTAGAATTTTCGATAACTGTTAATGCCCGCTTATTTCTAAATCCTCTTGTTCGCTCAATAATACCATCTTCTTCAAGAGATTTGACATACCAATCTATTGTCCCTGGTGATGTAAATCCCAAAGCTGTCATAATCTCTGGATATGATGGAGGATATCCGTTGTCTCGTGTATAAGTTTTTATAAACTCTACAAACCGTTGTTTTTTTGGTGAAAGATGATTATTCATTTATTGCCCGTAATTAACTCGTAATAAATTACGACACTAAGAGAATCTATAAAAGCATTAAGAACAAATTATTATTAGATTTTATTATACAATTTGCTGGATTTTATTGATATTGATAGAGCAATAATAATATACTCGCCTGAAGAGATTGATAATATTTAGTGACAAACGGGACACCCCACTTCTGCAACTAATTTCTAAAAGTTTTTTACAAATATAAAATCGTTGATGATAGAATCTATATAATCAAAAATAAAGTGTCTTACCATAGACCTTGTTTACAGTTAGATGATTTACAGAAGCCTT